>NZ_JBGSQZ010000062.1:0-30598 GCF_041737865.1 Chamaesiphon sp. | reverse complement strand
GGCTCTAAATTAGGAGTTTTCGTCCCGTCATCAAACTGCTTGACGAACCCCATATCCCCAGTTAATTGAGCGACAGTTTTGGCAATCAGGAAACAACAAGCTACGGGTTGAAGCACTACCTGTTGTTCCGAAAACCGAATTGTCACCCAGTTCGCTGCTAAGAAGAACTTATCACGTTGCTCATCCTTCCCCTGGTCGATACAGTGATGGGGTTCCCCTGTTTTGTAGACGTAGGGTTCGTCAATCTCGACACAGAAGCTCAAACCAGACGGTAAAACCAAACAAAAATCGGCACTATAAACCAGCTCGCTATTGGGAATACTAAAGGTGTAGCTGGGCTTGAGCGTAGCTCCAAAGTACTTCTGGAGATACTTGGCAAAATCTGCCTCTGAAGCTCCAACTTGAGCCGTAGAGACACCTAAATGTGGTTTGACTCGATCGACTAAAATCGTTTGCCAGTCGGCTACTTGCCACTGTTTGACTTCGATCGTTTGAAACTGAGGTGCGGCAGGTGCGGTCTTTCGCTGTCTGAAGGCAATGGTAGCCTCTTCGCTATCCATCTGTTTCCCCAGGAAGACCAAAGCGAGTGCCATTACCATCACACTCGCTACCGCAATCCCATTGTGAGTATAAACATTGAGAAACCGCAGCACAATCGCCATCACAGCCGCTAGAAATGTTAGAGCTAGATATTTGACCTGGAGAGAATAGCCATGCGCTGGAGCCGAAGATCGAGTAGGAGCGGATCGATTCTCAATCGGTACGAACTTCTTCACGATTGTCTGTCTGGGCAAATGCTCTTGAATCAGTACGGGTAAAAGCACAATTGGATAAAAATTCGGGTGTTTATGCCTAATTTTGGAATTAGTTGATTTTCCAGCCATAAAATTTAGTTAGTACATACACCTTGGAAAACAGATCGAAATGACAAGACCATCAGACTTATGGGCACCATTTAAACGCGATTGGCACAATGATGAAACTGGAGAGCTTCAGGAGCCACACCGCAGTAGGTTGATGGCAACGGGGGTTACTCCACTTAGGATCGCCGAGATGGAAACCGAAGTACGGGCGGAAATTGCCACATTCCACCGGATGAATGCCGAACGACCATTAGTAAATGGAAAGAATTGGGCAGAGCAACAAGTAGAGCTACAGCAACGCAATCGGAGCATCCCCAGATCTATGCAGAATGCCCTGCATAATGGGACATTCGATCCCGATGAGAATTATGAGTAGAAATTGATTCAACCCCGTCTGCTACGGTGTTAATCAGCCGATAGATCCTACTTCTAGTCAATAGCGGCACTTGGGGATTGCTCACAAAGCAGGAAAGGGGCTGTTGGCTATTTTCAATTTGGTAGATCTCAATCGGATTATTAATCAGCCCCAATAGGATTACCCGTTTCGTGTCATCAAAAACGGGCTGCTCAAAGCTTTTGAAGTTCTCGCGGAAATGATGATTTTCGACTAGAAATGCCTGTTGACCGAATAAATCGAGGATTTCTGGGGGATAGTCCTCTTTTCCGGTACTGACAAACCAATAGAAACAAGGAAAGCCCAAGGAGTCGATCTCAGATTCTCGTACCCACTGGATGAAAACTTCCCTGTCACTAGCAGGAATTTTGACTATTAACGTGTGTTCGGAGCCAAGATCGAGCAATACATCCAGATCGTAAAATGCCTGGGTTGCAAACTGAAGATTGTATGCCTGATTGAACGCAGGGGAATAAGTCATCCCAATCCGTTTATCCATTGAGGCATCAACAACGATAATTCGCTCGTCGGTTTGAGCTAAAACCTCAACCAGAGCGCGGATGAACCAGGATTTTCCGGCTTGTCCGCGATCGCTACCAATAAAGTGGATACTCATACTAATGACATCCCCGCTGGAGTAGCTGCTGTCTTCTTTTTTCGGGTATAAACCGGAATCTCTAACTCTGGCGGTTCGATAGGTTCAATCGACTCAGGTGTAGGTATGTCAGGCTGAAATGGGGATTGGGCAATAACTCCCGCTAATTCCTGCTTCCGCCGATCCGCCCATTCCTGGGGTATGGCTTCGTTATAGCCGTGGGGATGTTCTAGCACTGTATATCCAGCCTCACTGAGATACTTTTTAGCCAAAGCATCAACGCTATTGCCATCGCCAAATACGATCGTTGCCTTGGCTTGACAAGCAGCTTTGAGTAGGGGTAGATAATTTTGCTCGAAAAACGGTTCAATGGTCGATCTAATTACCGATTTGCCGTCGAACCTATTCCCACTCACCATCACCACGTCACCAGCCTGATAGCGGTCAGTGTTAGCATTTTCGGCATAACTATCTTGATAAAGATCCGTCCGCGACGGGCTATTTAATAGCGATTTCCCGATGTACTTATTAGCTGCAAATCCCATCGAAATATCAGTCGCAGCACGAGCGGGAAGAGAGCCTAATTTATTGACATTATAGGTACTCAGGATGGGGTTGATTTTCTGCCCGTCAGCATCGCAGTTATAGCTGTACTGATTGCGATCTTCCTTCAAGTAGCTATTTAGATCCGTTGTGGGAACTACCGCTGCATAGATAAGAGCGAGCCTGGATTTCTGTGATGGGCAGTCCAGCGGTAGGGGCGCATTGCCCATGCTAGAGACAAATCTGTCGCGCAGGTACTCACTACCAAAATAGAATACGGTATGCTGCTTATCTTCAGTCAATCCAGTTCGCGCATGGAATCTTGCCCGTGCTTCTTCTCCAATTCCAGCGAGAGTATACGGCAATCTGGTGAGGTTATCGATGTCGATTTGAGTAGCTCCAGTAGTGAAGCCGCCAGCATCCTCCAACCATCCGCCCAAGTCCTGGAGGTTTTTAGCCACAATTGGACGCACTACCTTTGCCGCCTGTAATTGCTGGTGGTAAGCTTGAGGATCTAGAGGCTGTTTTGTATCGGCATCGACAAGCTGCTTGATGCGGGCAATCAACGGATCTGCTTTGTTATTGCCCTTTTTGCGTACCGCTTCCGGCTCGACTAGGAAGACTGAATATCCCCGCTGATACTCTGGTTCGTAAGCTGGATGAGGATTCTCACCTGAAGCATGGAATCGATAGGGAATATTTTTGCCGTTTTGCTGTGGTAAGTCCAGAAAAGCTTTGACTGAAGCAACTTTTTCATCTGGGCAACTAATCTGATAAAACTCCTGAAACTCGACGGCTGAATTGACGATTACAGGCTGCTGAGTCCGAGTTACCAGGAGTGGATTGGCACTCAAATCATTGAGAGATTTCGATCGACAAACATCAATTTTAGCTGTGAGATCTTCGCCCAAAGGTAAGGCGGGTGAATACAATTTACCTGGGGTAGAAACTTCCCACAGTGCGGAGTTGTAGATTTTTTCAGGATTATCGATCTGCAACCTGTCTTGGACTTTAGCCATCGCCGAGTGAAGGATTGGGATGGGTAGAACACTCTCTTCGCGAGCAGAATTATGAGTCAGATCTGCCAGCACTCCAACTTGTTTAGCAGACGCGGTGGTAATATCCCCAAGCTTGACGGTAGTACCCTCAATATTTTGCTGAAGGGTGTAGCCAGTAACTATTGATGCGGATTGAGAAACTTGGCGCGAGAAGTTCTCCTTGACGAAATAATTGGGGTATAAATCTACAACTTTTTTATCCGCTCGATCTCGCTCTGGAATAATCCCCGATAAATAATATTCAATCCCTTCGCGTTCGAGAACGGCGGAGAATGAAGGTTTCCCAGTACCTTGATTTAGAGGATTGTACTTAAATTCCTTGAATTCTAGCTCTGCACTCCCGTCGATCTGAGTCGCCCAAATCTCCGCCAAGCCAGAACTGGCATGAGAAATCGGACAATCCATCCCCATGATATTGACAGAATATGGCAGAGTCCGAACGGGATCGAGCGATAGGGCTAAATCTACCGCCGAGCGTTCTTGACTATTAGTTATTTTTTTACCAGCCGCAGTTAAATTAGTAGCAATCAATCCTTGCCCTGGCTCCTTTAATTTGAGCGAGAAACAATAGGCTTCAGCAACTAAACTACCTGCCCCGACAATCCCTGCGGGTAGACTAGAACTCGTTTTAATCCGATTGTCAATTTGATATTTACCAGTTTCGGGTAGATTACCAAGAAAACCTACCGTCAAGTTACCTGGAGCTTCGATTAGTAGTTTGCCGTCAGATCTAATCTGAAATTCAAAGGGATTATTTGCCATCGCTTTCACGGCTCGATTTACGGCTTCTTTTGATTCAGGATCGATCGCATTAAAGATGAGATTATCGACAGGAATCGATTTAATATGCTCGGTTAAAGCATCGGGATAAGCAGCGATTAAATATCCCGCTCTCGATCGATTTGTCCCTTGAGCGATGGCAGCTAGGGCTTCTAATGGCTCTATTCCTTCACTAGCAAATGCTTGGCGCAGTCTTTGCAAATTATCCTTACGTTCGGAGCCGATCTCTTTTTTGTCATCATTGAGGAAGTGAAGATCGATTTTCCCGTCCTGGACTAGTAAGTTAAATTTATCCTTGGAGATCGTTAAACCATTCGGATATTTCTGAGCAAACATTTGGCAAACTTTCGGATCGAGATTAGCTAATCGATTATGCTCTGCATCCGGCTGAATTAGAGCCTGACGCAGATTAAAGTCGAGGATAATATCAGCGGTTGTGGACTCTTTGAAATATTTAAAATTGGCACCATTGAGATCGAAGAGTTTAATCGCACTATTACCGACTTCAATCTCTAGATATGCCTTTTTGCCATTACTCAGCCGTTGATTATAACCGATTTCTTTGAGACGCTCGACAATTTGTTGGTCGTCACTGAGATAAAATTGAGCGATCGCAGAAGCTTGACTCGACACGGGAATATCCCGAAACGATCGCATCAAATCGGGATTACTAACCTGTTGTTTCGAGTCGAATGGCGGTTGGTAATGTTGATTGCATAAATCCTGCAACAAGTCAGGGAGGGTACAACCAGTAGGTTCGGGTTTGCGCCCATCCTGGTAGGATTTAGCTCTAGTTTTACCAGCGATCGAATCAAAGGTACTTCTAGCGCATTCTGTCGATAGGACGTGTGAAATCTCATCATGAATGATGTTCGCAGATTTGAACACATCTACTGCATCCTGATTCAATTGACTAGTCACAACGATGCACTCATCAAGTACGCCCTGATACAGCCGCAACCGTTCGGATGTGGTAGATTTAGGTGCAGCTAAGGATAAACCATCAATTGTTTCTAAATAATTAGTTTGGACGGTGCGATTAGTTTTACGGTCGAATTTTTGAAAGGAACCAATTAATTCGATCGGTTGGCTTAGATCTACTTCCCGCTCGATTAGCTTGGATAGTTTCTGATATCGAATAGCATAATCTTTCAACTCTTCTAACTTATCAGTTTTGCCCCATAAATCTTTCAGCGGTAGCTTTTCAAACGTATCGATCGCCTGAATCAGTTGAGAAGAGAAGGCTTGTTTAATATCTCCAGTAGGACTGGTAAACTGGTAAGTTCGATCGGTTTTGAGAAACTGGAATTGAGAACGGAGTCGTAGCATTTTATCGAGAACGAAATAGCCGCCAACTTGTCCATGTTTTTCAACGATCTCTAGCTCATCAAAAGAGTTGACAAAATCAGTCGCTGCTGCTCGGACTTGAGGATCGAGAGTAACGGGTTTGTTTGCTCCCGTAGTGATGGATTTACCTGCTAATTGACTCTCATCGGTTCTAGATTTGAATAGCAGTTTCCGCGCTCTAGTAAAATACTCATCAGCGAACCGATTCATTAACCCGATATCATTTAGATCGATTGCCACATCGATTTCCCCTCTAGAAAATTCCAGCCGCCGTTTGTGGGAATAAACCACCCCTACATAGCCAGGGCGAATGTGTTCGGCGATCTGCGGTAACGTCCAATCAATTGGGAGGTTTTTCTCACTTTTATGGAAATTTCCCAGTTTACGATCGGGATGTTCGTTCTGTTTTACTGCATCATATAAATGAGGTACTGTCGATCGTTCGATAACGTTACCCGTATCGCCATCAAAATCCATCTGAGTGGCTTCCATCAGCGTCTGGAAGCCCTGTGATAGCTTTTCTTTAGACCCGTACTGTTCGAGTAAATTAGCATAGGTTGTCGGGTCTTCTCGTTCGATGCGATCGAGGGTTTGGACGTTGACATACATGATGTTAGGATCTGCCCCTAACTCTTTAAGTCCTTGCCAGACATTGAGATTATTTTTAACCGTAACGATCCCATTCCGATTGACGATGGGAGAACGGTAGAAGATTAATTCCTCACCATCAGCCAGCCAAGGAATGGCAACCTCACCATATTTAAGATCGTAGGCAGGAAGGACTGTAGCATTATTGCTATTGAGTTGAGGAATATCCCCATAAGATAGATTTTTCCAGGAAGCATTAATCCGATCTTCGAGCCAATCTTGCACCTGTTTAGAATCAAGGAGATTGTATCTCCCTGACTTCAATGCCATTTCAATTAGTTTAGGAGTTTTGAACTCATCTTGAGTATTAGAATTTGCTTTTTCATCGTTAGGATCGTCCTGCATCCCATCCAGATAATAATCATTCAGTGCTTGAGCGGCAATTGTCACCACATCTCGACTATTAGCCGCTAAAATCTGTGCTTGAGCGTGAACGATCGGCAATACATCGGTAGCAGCTTGGGGATAAATATTAATTAGCTCACTAATCGAAGCCGAGGTACGTTGAGCATCATTTTTAATTCCTAAAAACAATTCGGCTGGATCGTATTCATAGAGTCCGGGGGCTACTTTATTTCCCTTAAAACTATCTGAAGATAAAATTAGATCTGGAGCATTTCCATTCGGAAACAGCTTCTGGAAATCGAGAGGATTGAGCATTCCCTTCGCAAAGGTAGGATGTTCACCTTTTAACCCTAATCGAAATTGAATCGCATTCTGGCGATTGGCTAAATCTTTCAATAATTTAGTATCGATCGCCCCACAAGAATCATGCACGAGTTGGCGCGATATTTCAGTAGAAATATTTGCATTTCCACTATCATAGTTGTTACTAAAATCAACCACCGCAACTTTTAAAGGACGTGTTGGGTTCATTGGCACACAACCACCTTTGAAAACACTGGCATAAGCTCCAGCCAGATAATCGATGGGCAGTACCTTTTTTAACTCGGCTGCGGCGGCTTCGGAACCATAAATTAGATCGTTGCGATCGACTAGCAGTAATTTAGTCCCAGGCGGAGAATTATTTTCGATCTCAGCTTGAGTTGTATATTCGTTATTTTGAGCTAAATATAATTGTTCTCCAGGAATAAAGTGATCTAATAATGTTTGGCCAGGAATTACTCGTGCTTGAGGTTCATTAGTAATTGGATCGAGTTGAACCTTTTTGGAGAATAAGCTATAGCGAGTAAGATCTGTCATTAATTTATTGGGGAGTATAATTTATGTTTAAAGTTGCGCCGACAGTCATCCCTAGCATTGCGGGAATATTCTGTTTTACTTCTAAGACTTCGTTATAGGCTACGTTAGTACGATTTTCTAAGCACTTCTGCTCTTGCTCTCCACAAGGTTGAACTCGCTGGATATCGACAACTTTGGCATTTTGAATGAAGACTAACGCTGTCGGAAATTTCATGCCCTTGCCATTGAAAATAGTCGGAGTATCGATTTGATAGAGCATCCCGCGATCGTTGTCAAGACTGTCACGGTAAGTCAACCCACGACTGAGAGATACTTTGGTTCGAGCCACCTCTAACTTAATTGCTTTACCATTAAAATCGAGTTGAGCCGTAACTGGCAAAATGTATGCTACCTTACTATTGTTTTCAGCAATAAATGCCTTTGCCATAAATGGAAATGCGAGGAAAAACACCCACAGATATTTCTTATATTTCGGATCGTTATCTTTATTAGGGATCGACATATTAATTAGTATTGCGAGAGTACAAATCTTGCTTAGGAAGATCGAAGGGGTGAGGTTGATTTGAACTTGAAGGTTGAGTAAAGTTTTTGGCACGGTTTTCGATCGCCATGACACCTTCTGGGTTTCTACTAAATAGAGTGTGGACGCATTTACGAGCAGCGAGAAGATCGGGTAAATCGATCTCAATTTGTCCTCCATCCTCAATCTCATAAAATAGAGCGGTTGCAGCTTCGATCGCAATTTGCGCCAATTCCGCACCCGTACATTTTTCAGTCCGTTCTAAAATTACAGTCCACTCTTGGGGAGTTAAAGCACCATCACCAGTTTTGTAACGAGAATCGAATCTGGCACAGTGCAACTGGAGAATTTCTTTGCGTTCGGCTGCTGTCGGGAAATCCACATAAAAGACTTTATCAAAACGTCCCGCACGGGTAAGTTCTGGAGGTAAATTTTCCAGGCGGTTCAGTGTCGCTAGAACAAAGGTTTTAGAAGTTTTTTCATTCAACCAAGTGAGAATTACCCCCAAAAACTCACCCGACTTTTCACCAATAAAGAACTTGTCAAATTCATCAAAATAGGGAATACAAGGCTCACAGGCATCGATCCGAGCGAGTAATTGTTTAAATTTCGTAACTCCACCAGATTTAACAACATCGATCCCAATATTCACTAGTGGGAAACCCAATTTTTGCGAACAGATTTTAGCGAAGTAGGTTTTACCAGTTCCAGGCACACCAACAATTAACCAGCCTCTAGGTAAAGGGATATTATATGCTCTAGCTTGCGGAGAAAAAGACTTCTGAACGCCAACTAAGCTCTGTTTGATAATATCTAGACCGCCGATATCTTTGGTCGTGGTATCGCCAATAAACTCTAAGCCATAAGTTGCAAATAGAGCATATTTATAATTTAGAAGTTGCTCGGCGGCTGTATCGAGATCTACACCTGGAGATACTTGCTTGAGTGCCATCCTAATTTCTTCAAGCGTCAATCCAGACAAGGTATTCAGAAATTTACCATCGGGTGGAAGCTGATAACTTGTCAACATCTCGCCGATTTCAGTAGCAGTCGGGAGCGGAAAATTATAATTGTGAATTAATTGAATAAATTTATGAGGAATTTCCCCAGTTTCCAAAAACACGACTCTAGTGTCGGGGGATTGGCTCAGAGTAAAGAACAAAGCCGTAATCGATAACTCTGCTTGAACTTGCTGTGGTGGAGGTAAAGCAGCAATTGCCGTAAATAGATCTAGATAAACATATACCCCATTCTCGCTCAGTGATTGGCTCTGAAGAACTGTGAGAATTTCATGTCCCAGATCGATTGTCGAATACCACTGGGGAGCATCCTTCAACCCATGAAATCCAGTCGATAGGGCACTCCAAACCCGCAAGGGTAAATTTAACTCACCCGCAGCTTCCGCCAGCTTGAGCAGACTATTTTGCTGCTCGATGATGGGGATTTGGATGCCGATTAAGGGTTTGGATATCAGGAGACGATCTAACATAAATTTTGAGTGGGGATGAGAAACGGCCCCGCAGGAGAGTAAATAAGACTCCTACGGGGCGGTTCCCAATAAAGCATTAAGTCAACCCCAACCATAACCTCACATTACGGAGATCTGGCTGAGGTAGATGGCTGAATCTAATTGCAAGTAATAAGTAGTAAGTAATAAGTAATAAGTTTCGACTCGTTGTTAGGCGTGAGGATTTATGACTATTTTAGATTTGTGACAAAATCTAAAATAATAGGCTCAGTTATTATAGTTTTTTGATAAAATCTAAAATAAGGACTGTACCTATTTTAGTTTTCCGAGCGAACTGCCCCAATGAAGAACTTCCAATCAGGTCGATACATCCAGCAGGGATATTACAAAAGCTTTCAACCTAATCCGATCAACAGGCTATGGTCGATGGATAATATGGAGTTAATTCAGTTACTCGGACGAGCAGATCGAGAACTGGGCAGGTTGGATATGTATTCCGACTATATTCCCAATATCGATCTGTTCATCAGTATGCACGTCCTCAAGGAGGCGACTCAATCAAGCAAGATAGAGGGCACCCGCACCAATATGGCGGAGGCATTATTAGCTGAGGAAGACGTTGCCCCAGAGAAACGAGATGATTGGGAGGAAGTCCAAAACTATGTCGCAGCGATGAAAGAGGCGATCTCAAATTTGCACACGCTACCTTTTTCTTCGCGCTTAATCCGCGAAACTCATCGGACGCTACTCCAAGGTGTGCGCGGTAAACACAAGCAGCCTGGGGAGTTTAGACAAAGCCAAAACTGGATTGGCGGGGCTACTCTCAGCGATGCGATCTTTGTGCCACCCGTCCATAGCTCGATTGGGGAACTGATGAGCGACATCGAGAAGTTCGTGCATAACAACACCGATTATTTTCCAGAACTACTCAAAATTGCCCTGGTGCATTACCAGTTTGAAACGATTCACCCGTTTCTCGATGGGAATGGACGGGTGGGGCGGTTGCTGATTCCGTTGTATCTGGTGGACAAGGGGATCTTAAAACAGCCTGTGTTATACCTCTCGGACTTTTTTGAGCGGAACCGCACTCATTATTATGACAATCTGATGCGGGCAAGGGAGAAAAATGACCTGTTGCAGTGGTTTAAGTTCTTTCTGGTGGGCATCATCGAGACTGCGAGTAATAGTGTGGCGACGTTTGACAATATTTTGAAGTTGCAAAAGCAGGTGGAGGGTCAAATCCAGGCACTAGGTAGCAGAACGGTAAATGCTCAGAAGGTTATCGATTATTTGTATCAACGTCCGATTATTGATGCGGCGAAGGTGGGGGAGGTGGTGCAGGTGTCTCCGGCTTCGGCGTATAAGTTGATTGTGGATTTGGTGCAGTTGGGGATTTTGGAGGAGATTACTGGTGGGAAGCGAGGGAAGCAATATATGTTTATGGCGTATTTGAATTTATTTAAGTAAGGGGTAAGTCAGATGACTCGATCTTTTGCTCCACTGCTCATTTGCTCATTTGCTCATTTGCTCATTATTTTGGTAGGATAATGTTATTACTAATAGTAATAACGCAAACTCGATTATGACTAATCCAACCTATCCACTCGCACCTGCCAAAATCGGTAATGCGTCTGGTTTCCGTCTACCTGCTAGTTTCTACCGCGATCATCCGCAGTTTGTGAATGCGACAGGATGGGTGGAGGTGTTGAGCGATAATACTGTGCTAGTTAAGTTAGAACCACAGCCAGTCGAGCTAGATTCAGATTCAGACGATCTGATGCTGAGTCTATTTTTGGATTTAGTGACTAAAGACGCGCTGACTAATCCCGAACATCTCGAAGCATATACCGAGGAGATGGCGGATGAAGATGATGAGCTGTTAGCTGGAGTGGTAGTCGATTAATGGGCGTACCGATCCGCAATGGTTGGGAAATTTACTTTCACCGCCAGTTATTTGGCGAACAACGACGACAACTGCGAGAACGGGTGAAGCAGTTGAAGGCTGAGTTACCCGAAGCAGATTACCTCGGACATCCAGATGTGAAACTTTTAGCCACTGTGATGGTGGGGGTTAAGGAGAAGATCGCCATAGATCCGCTGGCTACTCAATTTGCTTTGACTGGCTCGTTGCGGCGGTATGGCAGGATGAAGGGGATGGGGCTACCAAGTCGTTATCGACTGTTTTTTCGAGCTTTTACGAGTGAGGAGCGGCAAGTTCTGATTGTGTTGTGGTTGGGTTATCCGCGCAAGGCTGGGGATAAACAAGATTGTTATGAGGTGTTTACGAAGATGGTCGGGAATGGTGATTTTCCAGCTAACTTACAAGAGTTGTTGATTGCTACTAATGAGTGACTTGCGATCGATCTTTGTCCAGTTGTTCGGATCGAATCGATAGCCAATTTGGGTATGTTACTACTAAGCCAATCAGTCTAAATGGTGGCTAGGTATCAAAATTAGGAAAGGTATGCAGAGAAATGGAAGTCAATGCACGTAACGAGTCAGAAATCTTTGCAGATCTAGAAAAGCTGTGTACATCACAGGGCTATGTTCATGTCATTGCATACTTTTGTTTTATAGACAATACCACTAGTTATGCCGATAGAATCTCTCCTGAAGATTTAATGCGACAACTTTCACCCGAAAGACTTGTTCGTACTGAGATATCTACTCTTGTTGGACTAATGTTTAAACAGGAAATAGATTTTTCAATTCCAGATCCTGAGATTTTTCAAGGATATATTGATAGCACAAAAACTTTGTTAGAAGAGATTCATCATTCAATGATGGCTCCAGTAATTGAAAATATCATTAAAAATAGAGACCCCCAAGAAAAAACAAGTTTGTTATCAAGTGGATTAGCATTAAGAGAACCAATATTTTACAGCGGCGAGTCAGCGTATTACTTTCAGTATCGAGATTTTTTAATTAAAAAATATGGTCAAGACAGTGATTGGTTTGTCAAAAACAAAGGTTACTCCATTGAGCAGGCTTGTCTTGTCATAAAAGCAATTGAAAATTTACACACTTACAACCTTAATCAAATACTTAGTACGTTCGACAAACAAGATCCAAGCAAGTGGACTGTTTTGCCAGCTTTCGTATTTACTGTAAATGAAATTGCTACTGAATTAGGAATTCGAGATACTATTGTCCAATCAGTAATATCATCTTTTGTGCCGCCTGACGGGACAAGAAATGAAGATTTTTTGGCACTAGGTGATTTCAACATCACTAATGCTTATCCAATTATTCCATACGATGGATCTGGCTATATTTTATTTCATAAATATAGTTTGGCGGAAGCTTTTTATGAAACACCTTTTTTCTGGTTCAACGATGATATTGCTTATAAAGACATAGCTACAAAGCATAGAGGTGAATTCACTGAGAAATTTTCTGCGGAGCGTTTAAAACTCGTTTTTGGTGAAGATAGAGTTTTTGAAAATATCAATATCGTTGATTCTAGGGGGAAAACAGTAGGTGAGATTGATGTTCTAGTTGTTTTTGCTAATAGAGCAATTGTTTTACAAGCTAAATCAAAAAAACTAACGATACCTGCTCGTAAAGGTAATGATAATTGTCTTCGTAGCGATTTCAAAAAAGCCGTTCAAAATGCATATGATCAGGCATTTTCATGTGCAGAATTATTAACTAATTGTAATTATAGACTTGAAGATTGTACTTCAAGTTTAGTTGAAATACGTAGAGATTTTAGTACAGTATATTTATTTTGTGTGGTTTCTGACCACTATCCTGCGCTAAGTTTTCAAGCTGGCGAGTTTTTAAATTGCAAAAAAACAGACGAAATAATGTATCCATTTATTATGGATGTATTTCTTCTTGATGCGATGACAGAAATGCTGCAAACTCCATTGTATTTTTTAAGCTATGTTGACAGGCGGACTGGATATGCGGGCAAAATTAACTCCATGCATGAGCTAACTGTTCTTGCATATCATCTTAAATATAATTTGTGGATGGATGGAGAACATAATTTCATCCATTTACATGATGATATATGCGCCGATCTCGATCTTGCAATGTTAACTCGTAGAGATGGATTACCAGGAATTGCAACGCCAGAGGGCATTCTAACTAGATTTAAAGATACCGCGATTAGTAAAATTATTAGTGAAATAGAGACATCTGAAGATCCAGATACTATTGACCTTGGCTTTATGCTCCTACTTCTTAATGAGGATACAATGAAGCAGATTAGTAGTGGTATTGAGGAGATTACTAAGCTAGTAAAAAAAGATGGGAACCATCATAATATTACCATCGGCATGGAGGATGGAAGTACAGGTTTAACAATTCATTGTAATCCAGAGATAGAAACCGAATCTATACCTCAACTTAAAAGACATTGCAATATTAGAAAATATATTGGAAAAGCAAATACATGGTTTGGAATATGCTTAGATCCGCAAAGTACGAAAATTAAATTTGTATTGAAATTGGATAATGAGTGGAAATATTCAGAAGAAATGGAAGCAATAGTGAAAAATAGACTAAAACCACAGCGCACAATCAACTTCAGTCAAAAAGCAGAAGCGAGAAAGAAAGTTGGGAGAAATGAGCCATGTAATTGTGGCAGTGGTAAAAAGTACAAGAAATGCTGTCTTAATAGCTATAGTAATTTTACAATATAGTAAACAAATCTATCATAATACGGGTAAAATACATTATGATAGTTATTGATTCACTACTAATTTTGCTAACCATTTTATTATCCTATGATTGATATCTAACAAGATCGATCGAGTGTTTAATCCACATAATCTCGATCGATCCAATTAAAAAGTTACTCTTATCACTATATTCTCAATTTGCGAATGTAGAATAGAAGTAACAGAGAATAGATCCTATGCTCAAACCTCAAGACATCCCCATCCTCCTCAAAACCCATCTCTGGCAAGATCGCCAGTGGCGGTATAGCGACTTAGCCGAAAGCCTTGGCATGAGTGCCTCCGAAGTCCATAGCTCCCTCAAACGCAGCACAATCGCCAAACTCTACAACCCCCTCACCCATCAACCCCTCACACCCCACTTATTAGAACTCCTGATTCATGGCTTGAAATATATCTACCCCGCCACTCCAGGAACATTAGTGCGCGGAATGCCCACCGCTCATGGCATCTCCCCACTCAAAGAACAAATCGTCAGCAGTCAAGAACCGCTAGTTTGGGCATTTCCAACTGGTACAGAGATTGGATTGGCACTAACTCCCCTCTATCCATCTGTACCGCTCGCCGCTAGCTTAGATCCCCAGCTATACGAGTTATTAGGGCTGGTAGATGCCCTCAGAGTCGGGCGGATTCGCGAACAACAATTAGCCGCTATTGCCCTGCAAGAACGATTGGGGGCAACACTGTGAGCGATAATTCAATTGCCATGCTGATGGTAGTAGCTTCAGTACTCGACATATTGCCTCAACCCGTCGTCTACACTGGTGGCGCGACAATTCCCTTGTATCTCGATGCTTTGAGTGCCAGAGATATGCGCCCGACTGATGATGTCGATTGCGTGGTGGAAGTCACCTCCCAGCGCGAATACTATCAATTATCGGCAACACTCCGAGAACTCGGCTTGAGTGAAGATAGTTCGCCTGGTGCGCCCCTGTGTCGATGGCTATGTGAGGGCGTAAAACTCGATGTGATGCCGATCGATCCTCGAATTTTAGGTTTTGGCAATCGCTGGTATGAAAGGGGTGTAGCTGAATCGATCGACGTTGTTTTACCCGACGGGATGAAGATTAAAATATTCACCACCGCCTATTTACTCGCATCCAAAATCGAAGCCTTTGGCAATCGCGGCAAGAATCAATTTTATTTCAGCAAGGATTTTGAGGATATTATCACTCTATTCAATGGCAGTCCCAACCTAATCGCAGAGATCGCTACGAGTGAGCCAGAAGTAGGGACGTTCATCACCACATGGGTAAGAACCGAGCGCAAAAATTTAGATGCAATGGCTCCAGCATTTTTAGCTGCTAGCGATCGATTAGCCGGACGGGATAAATTACTATTAGAGACGATCGATCTAATGGCGGGGTTACGCTTAGAGTAACGACATCGATCGTAGTTTAAATAATTTCGGTGAAGAAGAGGAATAAATAATGAAAGAATATAGCTTTACCTTAAAATTTAATTTCCCTCATGCTCGGATCGACCCCCATTATTATATCGAGCAATTATATGAAGCTGGATGTGATGATGCCTTAATTGGAATTGGCAAGCAAGGGTGTATTGCACTAGATTTTACGCGTTCCGCATCATCGGCTTTTGATGCTATTTCTAGCGCGATCGTTGATGTCAAAAAAGTGATCCCAGATGCTAGTTTAATTGAGGCAACACCAGATTTTGTAGGTTTAACAGATACTGCCAAAATTTTGGGATGTACTCGCCAAAATATTAGAAATCTAATTTTTAATAGTGATACTAGATCTCCCTCGCCCGTTTATGAAGGAACTCCTTCTATTTGGCATCTGGCAGAGATTCTGACTTGGCTTAGAGAAGCTAAAACCTACTCGATCGATGACTCATTATTAGAAGTTGCGATCGTCAACATGGAGTTTAATATTGCTAGAAAGTGGCGAAATATAGAGCCAGATCTGCAAAAAAATATCCGCGCCCTAGTTTGCTAATCTACTGCATTAGTCTTGGCGTAGCCTCTCCTCTGTAGAATCGTTGCAGCCAGTTAGATTCAGTTAAAATAAAGATAATTCCCAACCAGCGGATCGCCGAAGAATGCAAATTACCATCGAAGTACCAGATCGCCTCGGCGAACAACTACAACAATTGGGAGATCGCCTTCCTGAAGCCCTCGTCCGCATCGCGTCCGACGTAGCGGATCGCGCACTTCAGGAACTCACTCCTACGAAAAACATCGCCTACCAAGACGATTCTCCAGGGGAGACGCTACGCGAACGCCAAATCGTCGAACTACTAGCCAGTCAACCAAGTCCCGAAGTAGTCCTCGCCATCCGCCCCACACCTGCCTTACAAGCACGGATGAGCGAACTACTAGAGCAGAATAAATCTGGCACGCTCACTCGATCGGAAGAAGTCGAACTCGATCGCTACTTGCTCCTAGAACATTGGGTGCGGTTAGCCAAAGCTCACGCCTATAAGAACTTACAGACAGTCGCATGAGCTATGTATCAGCCGCTCTACGTCGGCTAGTGACTGAACGTGCGAGGGAACAGTACGAGTATTCGGAGCATATCCAACTAACACAGGAACTCTCTAAGAGTAAGAGATAACGCATGACCAGATTACTAGAATAAGGATAATCCCCGATTTATTTCGAGATCGCCTAGCGTCATCTAGATCCGGTTGCATCAACACTTTCCCTTAGTGAGATGGTTGCATCGCTTGACCACTAGTTTTAACCGAAGATTTGTGGACGACTGCCTCACTTAGCCGCTGTTGAAACTCCTCTCTTTCATCGATGCTAGAAGGTTCGAGCTGTGTTTCCCCATCACGAACTAGAGATGAGTCTACTAAATGCTCACCCGCCGATTGTAGATCCTGACTGACTTGGTTTTCAGTCGCATCTCCAACCTGTTCGATCTTTTTCATCTGGCGGATAGTCCCCAACATCCCAGGATTTGCAGCCACCACATTGCGAATACCTTGTCCGATAAAGCTGTCCACTTGAGTACCCAGCCGATTCACGGCTTTACTCACTTTCTGAGCAGTCGTCCGATCTGCGGTCGCTCGTTCGTCCAGTGCAGCCATGATGTTAGGTGCGGCATTCTCCAGCACTGTTTTAGCCTCGTTTGTTTTCTCAACAACTACTCTGGCGAGTCTCTGAGCCAGAGAGCTGCTTTTATCTTTGGCAACCTCAGTCATCTTTTTCAACAAACCACCATCTTCAATACCATTCTTGCCAAAAGCTATGGTTTCTGAAGTGGTTTTATCGGTAATTACCACCCTGCGGTTTTCTTTGTCGATCTTCATACCGAACCGTTCGTTATCCAGAGTCACAACAGATCTGGTCGCTCGATCAGTTTGAGTGGCGGTTTCGTTGAGAAGACCATTTAATTGCTGCACCGTTTCAATCCGCTGGAGATCGGAATTAGCATGAGGTTTGAGATCGGTCTGTGCTGGAGCTTTGACAACATTAGCAATGGAAGTCACTAATTTACGAATCTGAGCAGAATTGTTGCCTTTTCTAATATTAAAATTAGTCACAATTTGCTCTGGTGTGACAGTAAAGTTAAATTCTTTTTCAACATCGACAACTTGATAAATAGCCGACCCATTTTCGTTAGCAGTTTGAGTAATGAGCAGGGGAGCTTTATCGTCTGCACTCTGTAATAAGGGTAATGAGGGAGTGCCAGAAAGAGTCCCAATTTGATGGAGTTGAGCAATGGTTACTAAATCATTTGCTAGCTTTGGAGTGACAACGATTGCAACAAAATCCGGTTGTGGTGATGTCGAAGTTTGCACATCATCCAACGAAGACAGCTTATTTATTGCTGCAACTGTTGGTACTAAAGGTTCGGGCGATCGTGATATTTGGGGTGCTTCTGTCAATCCAAACGCTACTGGTTTAAGTTCGGGGTGTTGAATATATTCTTTTAGCTGTGTTAAAGTTGCTAGTTCTTGGTTGTGATATTCATCAAATTTTGTTAACTTATCAACTTCTCGTATCAGATCTTCAATTTTATCTTTTCGGTTAGGATCTTCGATCTCCCCCCGATCTGCCAATTGTTGAGCTTCAGTCAGATCGATATTTTTTCGATTTATTCTTCCTAGATTTTCTCCTCGATTATGTTCGAGCCGTTCGGTATTCGTCTGAATTGCTGTCAGGACTGTTTCAATCGCAGATGATTGGATTTCTCCATACTTAGGATTGGCAAAGACTCGCTCCAAATTCTGTTGTCGTGTTTCAGCAGTCAAAGCAGAATTGTGAGGAATAACTGCTCGCTCGATCTCAGCATCCCGCTCGACAATTAATTCTGACAGGCTCAGATCGATTAATGTATACTTGGGCCGATCCAGACCATTAGCAGTCGGTTGAGCGGGATATTTAGCCTCAATGAAGGTTAGTAAAGCTTTCGCATCTGCTAATTTTTCAGTCCTTATCTGAATAGATTTTAGATCTGTCTCTTGGTCTTGGGGAAGTGAGTTTGGATTTTCCGCTAGATGTTTTGCAAACTCTGGGATGTTTACCTCTTCCGCTTCGATATTAGATTCAAGCTTTTGAACTAATGCTTGTAAATTAGTTATTTCAAACTGCTCTAATGCAGCATATTCTTCATTTGTGATGAATTTATCAGCGGCATCTTTCATTTTCTCAATTCGAGATCCAAATTCATCACTTTTGTCAAGACTCGCATACACAACATCTTTGAGATCGTTATATCGATCGTCAGACAAGTCTTCTAGTTGTGCTTTAGTGATGACAACTGACTGAGTTTCTGGCTCATTAAAAGGATCTTGAATTAATCCCTCTACATCCACCACCAGTGGAATTTCAGCTCCTACACTTACTGATGTTAATGGCTGCTCTATCGAGTCTGGTACAGCTTCTAATTGAACCTGAGATGCCTCAGAGAGTAGGTCTTCTAACCCTTGAATAGTCGATTTACTCAATTGATTATCCTGAATACTTTTAAGTAAACGATCGATGGCATCTTGCCCGATTAACTGTCCTTGTAAATTTAGTTCCTGACTGGCTAATGAACTAGCAACAGGTTGAATATCAGGAGCCATCGCCGCAGCGACAGTATTTCGATCGATCGCTAATTGAACGACCTCACTATTCATTAGCGGCTGGATTAAGTTTGCTGTGACATTGTTGTTCTCATCGACAACAATTAAATTCTCTCCCCACGGGGCAATAATAGTATTTTCTAACCCTTCAGGAGCTTTGTCGCCTGCGGGGGTGTTGAGCAATTTAATAAATCGTTCAGATTGTTCCTGCTTATTACCTTTAAGTTCCTGTCCGATCTTAACTTCCCCTTTAGTCTCTGCAAGCATAAAGTCTTTCAGAGAACTAAATTTATTTTTGATGCCTCTAGTAAAAATACCTGGAGCTTCCCACGTATCTTTAAGGAATTTTTTGACATTCTTAAACAGAGATAATATATAAGTCAATCCTACTTTAACAGCATTTTTCCGCACATCTCTCCGAAACTCACGAGTTTCATTATTCAGCCTGTCTTTCAAATGCTTGAGATTTTCTTTTCTTTCTGCCAAGCTTTGAGGCACAACAGAATTATCTGGAAGTTGTTCTGACTCCTTGTTATTCTTTCGTAAATTTTGGATCGTTTGAAAAGCATGGACTAGTCCATCAAGAGTTGCTTCAGTTAATCCTTCAGCCATTTTCTCAGCTAATTTTGAAATATCGGCTGCACTAGTACTTGACTGAGCTTGGGCGTTGGCGTGGATTCCGGTTAAGTCGGTCATTTAGATTAAGTAATGAGGAATAAGGAATGAGTGATAAGTTTTCGCTCTACAACATCTAAAGTTGCTGGCTGAAGGGTGTCCAATCGTGTTTATAGTTAAGTTGTTGATGGCAATTAGCAGTAATATTTCTAAATAGCACCTCTTGGGTTGATGTTTTAGAGACTTCGACTATTTGCCCGTCATAATAAACTAGTAAATATTGAGACTGATGTTCTAAAGATACGGGGCATAGATCGGGTAGGCAATATTTATGTCTGCTGCTTAATTTAATAGATTCATCGAAGGTTTCAATCAGATCGGGTAAATCGTCAAATGGAGTTTGATCGCCGTTAGCTTCAACCAGTTGTTTAATTCGAGAGTTAGTAATTTTCTCAGGTTGATAGACAATAAGTTCTAAATCTTTTTCTTGTTGAGCATTAGGCATAAACTTTCTCTCTAGTTGTTAAAATATCATCCGAGTATTTGAGATTAATCCCATGCGAACCGAGCAGAATCATTAATAATTCTAAGTCTCGTTCGATTTTTTTCAAGTCGAGACTACCGCCTTCTGGTGCCGTCATCCATCGTTCGTAAATCGATACATTTTCATCGATATACGAACCTGGAAGCGGCGGCTCATAGTTTAAATACTTGACAGCAATTTCAATTAGATTGCTTAGTGGCAAACTATTCGCATCAGAAGGCGGTTCGGGGAGTAAACGCTCGGCAATTGCTCGGCGTTCCTCCAACATTGCTGAAATAGCTAAATCACACATCGGTTCGGTTGCCATCTTACCCAGCATCTTTTGCCATGTCTCCACAGAGCGTTTGCTACTATCGAGATCTTCTTGCTGGACTTTGATACTCCGCAGGATGGGGACATAGGCTTCCGTTTTATTTGCATAACCAGGGGAGATACAAACAGCCTTACCTTGGGGAAGTTTGAGAAACCCCGCCGCTTCCATCAGTGGGACTTTGGAAATCTGCTCGGATTTGGAAGTAGAACGACCATTTGCGCCACCACTGCTACTAGTCGATTTCGTCCAGTATTTAATATCCTCCTCTCCCAAATACTTACTATATTGCTCTGCTGAAGAGTCATCTTGAGGGTTAAGAAAGAACTTAGTACCACAGTTAGCAAGGATCGTTCGCGCCCGATCTTCCCCATAAGCTTCTTTAAGCTGGGATTGATTTTGTAAACCTAAAATCCCGACAAAACCCGCCGAACGTGCCTCTGCCAGCCAATTAGCAATCTTAGGGAGGTAGATCGACGGCAACTCATCCAGGCTGGTTACTAGTGGCGAGGTACGATGGCGGGAGTGGGCGATATTGCGGGAGATCAGCGTATCGAGGACGGTAGCCAGAATTGGTGCCAGTACATGACGATAATCTTGATTCAAACCGACGACTACTAAGGTTTTACCCTCAATATCTGGCTTAAAGTTACTAGTCCCACACAGAGCAGGAACAAAGTCCCGTTTGACTAGTTGCTGGAAGACTTTTTGAGCCGTAGCGATAATACCACTCTCAGTGACATTAGTTTCTTTACCCCCGCCAGAACTAACTAATTGAGCAAAAGCCTGAGCATTCCACACATTCAGGCGTTTAGTCGCAAATTTAAGGCGGGAACTAAGATTAGGCAAATTGAGGATCGAGGCACTCATCATCAGATCCGCAAGTTCCGGTCTATGTTCGAGTTCGCCAATCCATTTAGCAGCCAGGAATACACCTTGAACTAGAGCAGATCCAGCGTTCTCAAAGAACTCATTCCCGCCCTTTTTATCGCCACCACTACTATTTTTAACGATCGTTTCAGCAATCTGTCCAGCAGCGACACCATCCCCAGGATCGCGAATAAAATCGAGCAAATTGAGAGTAGAACTCTCTGGAAAACTCGGCGCGAAAATCTGGACGTTATAACCCCGTTCCTTCGCGTAGCCAGCGATTTCTTTAGTCTGTTCTGGGTATTTAAAATCCCAGAGAACGACTGAGAATGATTGGTCGATTGCCGAACGTAAGAAAGGATTTAAAACTCCATATGATTTACCCGTACCCGCCGCCCCAAAAACTGCCGTACCTTGCTGCACGTCTGGAAAAAAGATCGTTTTATTGCTAGCTAAGAGACTAACTTTAGGGGGGAGACTAGCTTCAGCCTGTTGAAGTTTTTCGACGATTTCTGCCTCATCAATCTCGCGTTTTTTCAAGGATGTTTTAATCTCCTCAATCACCCAGTTTCGATGCTTGCGACGCACACTCGGCGGAGTATTGATGTACAGGGTAGTCGAACCAATCTTGGGTGATTTCAGTTGTGCCTTACCTTTTTTCTGGGCATTACTCTTCTCTGTCGTTCCACCCCAATACGCATGAGCCAGCTTGCCTTTGGGCTTACCGCCACCAATACTAACGATCGCCAAAATCGTCCCACAGATTAGAATCAAACCGAGGGGGGAAAATAAATAAGATTGAGCTTGTTGAATTGGTGAAAGATGAGCTGGTGAAAAGTGCGAGGTTGTTTGAGACATTTTATTTAAGCTTCACCTGACGATAAACACTCACACTAGTAGTGGGTAGCGGAAACCAGTTATTGCGCTCGGAAATGGTGAATAGTGGAATACCAAGGAAATAGGGTGTACAACCTACCAACCAGCCGCAGCCACGGAAGTTGATATTTACCGTTGCCGAGCCAGTTTTAGCATTGAGATTGCGAATCACAAACTTGACTCCACCAGCCCCGATATTCGCTTCTACTCCCGTTGGCTCCATTCCCCCATTTACCATCGCCAGTAGCCCTTCACCGCCCTGTACGGATAGGCTATCGCCAGAAATAATCTTGGCACCTCTGAGATAGGGCATTCCTACCCACGGATGAAATTCGGCATAGTCACAATTGCTGTCGCATTTAGCGTTAGGTTGACGATTCGAGCCAGACATAACCATGTGATGGATTTTGCGCTCTTTAGTCCGAATTACATCTAGCTTCATCAGCGCGATTCCCCCACTCAGACTGAATCCTGGCATCTCGGTAATCGGTAACTGACTCAGATTGGGAATAACGTTGGCGGGAAGTTTGGACAACCCATTGAACTGGCTGAGTTTGATATTCTGAATCTGGGGGAATTGAGCAAGCTGAGTTTGGCGTAAGTCCACCACCTTCCCTAAGATTTTGCCACCTTGAGAACTCGCCAAATTGCCAAGGGTAGTTCTGACCCCATTCGCAGTAACGGGCATACTCGCCATCGCTGGATTAGCCGCTAGAGCGTCAGAAATTTTGAGTTGGGATAACCAGGGTGTAGCTGTAGCTAGACTGCTATTGGGATCTACTGAATGTCTGGTTTTCTGGGCGATTTCTGCTGTCGTTAGTTGCCCAGTATTAAAGGTGGTATTCCAAATTGCCATCGGGATACAACTAGCTGGTGACGCTCCCTTGGCGCAATTAATACTTGTGAGTCCACCAAAAATACTCTGCGCTTGAGGGGGAATCTTAGTTGTCATCCCTTGAGTAAATTTTGCCATGCTGCCGATGCTAGTCTTCGCAAGGACATTATTCAGCGGTACTGGAGTTTCCGCTCGAACAGATAAAGCGAATAATGGACTAATTAGAGCGAGAGTTAATCCTATAAATTTGTTCACAACATCCCTCGGAGTTCGGACAGAAACAACCCGATCGCGAGTGCTGTCATAAAGTAGTAAACTAATCTACAAGCTTTGTTAAAAGCAACAGAGTTATTGAAATCGGCGAGTTGCTTGAGAATATTTTCCACGATCTAAGTTCCTAATAAAATTATTTTAGAAATTACCGTCGCATCCACAGCATATCGATCGGCTGCTTCCATTAAGGGAATACCTTGATATACAGATCCAATCATCTGTCTAATGGCATTAATCTGTTTGGGAGAATAGTCTTTTAAATCTCCTCTATTAATCGCCTCTCCCAAACCATTAGCTAATTTAGCGACTAATATGCGGCGTTCCTTATTACTCGCATCAATTTCTCCCCTCATCATCGAAGCACTGACAATCGGGTTTACCGGAGCTTGCGGAGCCAAGGTGAAGTCAACTAGAGCTACTGCTGCATCGGAGTTTCTCGCGTATCGAAGATTAAAAATATAAGTTTTTCTCTTACCAGCTTTATCCTTAGTAATGACAGTTAATCCCGACTGGATTGTCTTCTTATTAGTCTGAACCACTCCAGGGATACTCAGTGGATCGATCGGTGATAAATGGATGAGTGAAGCAGTGTTAGTTACGGTTTGGTCTTGACTATTCATCGAACCATTAGTTGTTAAACCTACCCACGACTTGTTTTCGAGAAACATCGTTTCAATTGTTTCTCCCAAATTCTCGAAATTAATATTCGTGCCAACCCCAGCATAGATATTAATATCCATCACTTCATTTAGAGGAGAATTAACGCGAACGATGATGGGTTTGCGATCGCGGACTCGATTAGTTACCTTAACTGGACGGGCGAATACCGGAAGATCGATCGTACCAATTAATAGAATTGCTGTTAAGCCAATTGCTGCTAAATTTCTCATATTATTTAATCTCAAAAGGCTTAGTTGTATATAAAGAAATTTTGGAGCCAGCAGGTAAAAACCAGACACGAGCGTTAGTTTCGAGTCGTTGAATTTCTGATTGATTGCGCTGTGCCCATTGCTGCACTAGCGGAGATGCCGCCCCATCGAGTACGCCACCAAGTACATTTGGGTTGCTAGTAGTAGTAGAAATTGCCGCTCCCCCTGTACTAATTTGGGTCTGGGTATTGGGTTGAATCAGGATTTTACCAAGCCCTTGCAGACCCCCAATCAAAGCTGTTTGCATATCCCGTCGATTAATCTCTCCGTTATTAAATTGTTTCAATTCAGCAATCAAAGGTTGATTATTAGTTCCTACCAACATTAAATTCCCAATGGGAATCGAATGTTCTACGCCACCGATGGCTACTTTGGCACCGCCAATTCTCAACATCCCATTACTAGCGACAGTAATTTGAGCCTGAATTTTAGTATTTGCCGGAATCGACATCCCACCTTGAGTATTCACAAATCCCTGCTCTAGGTTAAGGAGTACTTCTTGCCCTTGCTCTTCAGACAAGATTTGTAACGGTGTAATTAAGCTGGCAACCCGATTTTGCCCAGCAATAATCGACCTCCCAGTTTGGGTGGAACTAGTGGTTTGGACTAGCGATGGTTGAGGTACAGCCGCGACTGTTTGATCCCGACGCGCTCCAAATACTTCTACTGCACCATTAGTCGCTTCTTTCCAACTTAGTTGAGGCGTAACTTTTGTTGGTACTGGTGTTGATGGAGATTTAATCGCTGGCGATGGGGAAAACTTGGGAGTTGCCGGAATACCACGACTAGCAACCAAAACAGGCTTAACGACTGGTTTGGTTGCTATTTCCACAGGTTTAACAACTGCTTTTATTGTCGTCTCCACAGGTTTAACTGGTGGTTTAGGTTCGATTTTTATAGGTGCAGGGGTTGGTGTTGGTGCGGGGAGAATTGGGGGTTGAACGTTGGTGGGGGCTGAACTTGCAACAATCTGTTCGGGAGCAGTCGTCGCTGACTCTGGAGATTTTACTTTTTGGGGAACGGTAGCGGGGGCTAGATTAGTCGCAGTAGTAGGCGGAACACCAGACTTAGCAGCCTCGGCTTGTTGCTGCGCTCTAGATGCGGCTAACAACTGCTGTTCTTGCTGTTGCATCGCCAGTTTCGATTGAGCGACGGCAAATCGGGGATCTGGAGCAAATTCAACTTTTGGCTTGAGTGGTGAGGCTTCTGCTGCTGCTTGGACAATTTTCGCAGGTTCGCCGTTTCCATAAAACATCATGAAGCCAGCTATTGCCATCGGTACCGATACCATTCCTGTTATGAGCAAAGCCTTATTCTTACCTTGTTTATGTGGGGGAATCTTCGTCCTTTGGTCTTCGATTCCATCCTGTTTGGGGATCGAGTCATTGCCATTTAATGGCACTAATTCCTGGCTAGAATCTGATGGCACACTGCTAGATTTATGGGGAAACTGGGTAGTTATGCCATTCAATTCACAAAAAAAGTCTGAATCTAAATTGCCTGAGTTGAGATTACCTGAAAGTGTTTCGGGAGCGGCTTTTGTGTCTGGAGATATGACTTTCGGGTTGGTATCCATTCTGTGAGCGTAATTACCTGATTAATTGAGTTGAGCTAGATCGAAATCCAGTTACTGAGGGGCAGCGGGAGACTGTGTAGGATTAGCTGGATCTACGGGAGCCGTTGGAGTCAAATCTGGTAAGATTGGCTTTGTATCCTGTGGTGTGTACTCTTCGATGGCGTAAATCTCCAGTCCTGCCGATCGCGCCATTGCAATTACACGGGATAAATCTTTACGATCTTTACTAGCTGCTGAGTCCACATCGGTTAAAGATGGGGGGACGACTGCCCGTAGGTAGACAGTTTTGTTAAACGGCACCACTTTTTCAGTGGCAGTGGCATCTAAGGTGGCACGATAGACTAAATTAGCCACAATCTGAATCTTCCACAACCGCTCGTCACCATTGCCTTTAACCTCCACCGGATCTTGAATATCTAGGGGAATGAAAGCCACTTCCGATTTGCCCTGAAGGATTTGAAGCTGTGCCATCAAAGGTGCGATCGAATTGCCCAGAAACTCCTCGCGGAATTTATCGGCGAGCATCCAGGAACCACCCCAAACTGAGGTGGGGATTAATATTTTGCCAGTTTTAGACTCGACGGGCACCCCAGGATCTGCTTGGGGACGGCGAGGATCGTCTCCAGCAGCCACGGGTAAGTACTGCCGCCAAGTGAACAGTTTATTCAAACTGCCGACGGTGAAGTCTTTAATAAGCTGTGGCGAACGATCTTTACCTTCATAGGCTTTAACCTCGATCGTTTTACCATTAACTAACTGCACCATCGTGGGCATGGGACGATGGGCGATCCCATTTATTCCCATCGCTTGGACTAATAATAAAATTAGATTGAAAACAGAAATGCCTAAAGTCACCAAGATAAATAAGCCGATCTTGTTCTCATTTCCTCTGGAGCGATCTAGTTTGGTGAGGACTACAAGATCTTTAAATGAATCTGACATTTATCGGGATGGTGGAATTTGAAACGTATACCCCGTTTTAACCTTCAGATCGATCGAATGCCTTGCGACTAAATGCTGAAAATAAGTAATAAGTAATAAGTAATAAAGTGTCACAAAAGACTATACATCTCGCTCGAAGGTTATACTCGCATTCTGGAAGATCTGCCGAAAAATGAGACGGCTGATGAGCGACTGAAAAAATATTAACCAATCGCAAAGCCGCTGTACTCACGAGCATAGGGGGCTTGAAAGCCTAATACAATATCTTCTTTTGCTACGCCTTTATCCATTAAAGCTTGCCCGATCTGCATTTCAGTCATATTCTGTTGCACCCAGATTTTGCCATTGATGATGTCTAGATGTAAGTCACAATCATAGACTCGCCGATTATTACTCCACCCAATATCCATCACTTGATAGCGATCGTTTTCTCGATCGAAGATCGTCTGGGTTTGAACATCACCATTTGAAATCGGTACAGCAGCATACTCCTGCAAAACATCCTGTACAATTTGACGATACTTTGCTAATTTATCCATCTTTCAATCACCTCACTCACTGGTTCATAGACAATTAGTTTAATTTGATAACGCTCTACCGAAATTTTCAAAAACTCTTTTTGGAAGAACGCTTCATAAATTAATGTTGGGATTGCTAAATACAAAGAGCGATCGATATTATTAAGCTCTAGGGCTAGTCGATAGTTAAGAAATTGACCTAAAGCTGCGTGGTAGTCGGTAATTGGTGAATCACTAGCAAAGGTTTTAATCTCAATCGCAATCCTTTCTTCGCCACGATCCGCAGCAACTATCCGCTCGGCACCCAGATCGATCTCGAATTTCGCACCACCTGCTCCTACTTTAAGCGGATCGTCAGTTATCGTCCATTTTTCCTTTTCCAGTGCAGCACGAACGGCATAATGGAATAAATCTCTAGCCATAACTTACCGATCCGATTCACTGCTTCTATTTTAGAATATTTCAAGCCCCCTGCTCCAAACTGGCTATTTTAGCCAAAATGAGAAATTAACTAACCTCTTCTGCCAATTCGTAAAGCTCTCAAAACTTGGCTGTGTTGAGTAGCTTGAGTAGCTTGAGCTGCTTTAGCTTTTTTATTTTCTCCAGACTTCTTCAACCCATCTGAAGCACCTTTCCCTGAACTTTTAGCAACACCCATAACTGCGCCCGCACCAGCACCCTGGAATCCTTCTGCCATTGCCAGTGCCGAACCTTTAGCCATCATAAATGAAATAGTCGGCGCAAAAATCGCACCCAAAAGTTCGATCACAAATGATGCCCCTTCCATTGCAGTCGCAACTTGCCCGATTAATGCTAAAACAAGTGCGAAACAAATCTTGGCATTACAAACTGCCCAAAAACTGGTAAACCAGTCAACAACCGCTTTCTTATCCATAACTGCCATCGCCAAAGCAGTTGGAAATAAATAGAAAGCAATTAATGTTGCCAGTTCCATCGCCCAATAAAACCCGACAACAACTGCATTTAATAAAGTAATCACAATTTGTTCGCCGATATCTCCAAAACTAGGCAGTCCCTTGGAAAATATCCCCATCACACTATCCCAGTTAATACCGCTATTTTGCGCTCCATTTGCCGCTTGCATTTTAGCCACAATTTTAGTCTGAAGATCGAGCGCATAAGCCTTGGCTACAGGGTCTGCGGGCGGATTCATCGCGTTCAGCTTTTGAATCATTTTTGAAGCAGCCAAGGTACCACATACCCCTGGATCTGCATCGATTCTACATTTATCCAAATCGATCGTCAGGTCTTTAAAAATCGTACTAGATTTCATCCCTGGAGGCATATTCGCCTTGGTGCTATCTAGAAAAGCATCATTCCCAGATCGCGAGATCATATCAATTCCAAACTCGGAGCTTAAAGTTCGCAAGTTTTGGGTAAAACCTTTAGCCATTGCGCCACTATTGTATAACATGCAAAAAACAATTAGGGGCAACAATAAACTATTAATGATTTTAGTATAGTCAGGTTGTTCTCGATATTCTTCGTATAGTTGATAAACTTTCCATAGTAAAAATAGAACAGCTAATCCCATACAAAACTTGCTAAGTTCGCCAAAAATACCACTGCCATTATACATTTTAATCCAAAATTGATTGGTAGCATCAAGCGCAGTTTTAGCAGAGCTAGCAGCGAGAGTAGAAATATTTCCAGCTTGGGTAGCTGCGAGATAGGTTGGATAATAATCGATCGATAAACTCATAATAATAAATAAATACACCAAGCGATAGTAATATTTTCACTATTGCTTGGCGGTGAATAAAATAAAAACTCGATTACTTACAAGTCAACTTCGGGCGATAAATCGATGCCTGAAAACACTGTAAAGCGGTTTGTGTTTCGACATTTTTTTCAATTGCCACATCATGCCGGATATTAGCTTGATTAATCGTGTCTCTCACCAGAGCCGTTTGTTCGAGCAATTGTCCTTGAGTTGTTTTAGACTCAATTAGTGAAGCATTGATGCGCTCTTGTCCACGAGCAACTGCTGCTAAAGATTTATTTGTCCCAGCGAGAGCATCGAGGGAACTATCATAATCAGTCGCGGCAATTTCATTGGTCGTCTTGACATCGGCAGCCGCAGCATTACTATTTTGCTGATTGGCTTGAAGTGCGGCTGTACCCGTCATTGCCGCAGCAAAGGCTTTACTTTTCCGGTTGATGATTTCATTAGCAACCCCAGGCGTATATTCTCCCGTAGCTTGAGCCTGTTGCAGCACCTCAGCAGTAGCCTTCGCTTGTAGAGCTAGCGATGCCGCCGCAATTTTTTGGATGTCATCAGTATTAGTTTTGGCAATCTCTTGGCTGGTTGGAGGAGCAGCGGCACCGCCTTGTCCTAAAAACCCTGCTAAAAATGGAAATTGTTTAGTTAAATCGGCTAATCCACGAGTCATCATTCCGGTGACATTCGCAGTCATAGCAGTCAAACCTGGAATACCTAGATTGCCAACAGATCCTAAGACTCCTTGGGCACCAGAGACGCAAGCCATTGGATTGCTGATGTTATTGCAACTACTAGCGAGTGTCGCTAAATTCGCTTGAGCATCAAAACTCGCAACATTACCAGCCGTTTGGATAGCAGCACTGGCTCCAGAAGGAAGTTGGACTCCAGCAGTGGTGAGAGTTTGAGTAGCAGCATTCAAACAATTACCAGATGCCGGATTTTCCTGGCAAGTAGTACTCGTATCCAGTGCCGATTGACCGACTGCCTCATAGTTAATTGGGGCTGTTGTTGGTGCGGGAGGCATAGATTCAGGCGGGTTTGCTAGACTCACAGTTGGGATAAATGCTGATAGAACGGCAATCGTGCCCCAGATAGTTTTATTCATGAAAAGTCCAGCAGTGTTGATTAAGTGGGAATCAGTTCTTTGGCGTACTCATGCAAGCCTAGAACTGGATGCTTGGCAGCAGCCATCAATTCTTTCCGACGAGTAACCTCATCGGGATTATTGACCACAGCCGCCAAGCCGCCCGCACTCGCGTAAGAACGGACGCGAGTGGAGGTACGCCCATCGAGGAGCATCCAATTTGAATAGCCCAAGGCTGTGTTAGGAGAGAATGCGTCGGTCATACATGGAGCCAAAATCTCTGGCGGCATCAATAAAATATCTTGGAAGGCAGTGCTGACTTCAGGTTGAATCCTCCC
>NZ_JBGSQZ010000331.1:0-38362 GCF_041737865.1 Chamaesiphon sp. | reverse complement strand
TACCCCTGTTAAGGTGACAAAAGCATGACTAAGTAGGGCTTGCTGAATAAGTCTAGCGATCGAATCTAGCCGCCACACAACTTGCAAATCTTGAGGTTCTCGATCGATTTCTAAAATTATCCGCCGAGAACCCTTGCAGTGACTATTCTCTGGATTTGTTCAGCAAGCCCTAAGTAGTGAGAAGCCGAAAAGTAGCAACATGAGGATGTTTGGGGTCATACTTCTTCTTGGCGGTCGGCTTTTTAGCCCCTCGTGGAGATGATAAGAAACGTTTGAGATTTACATGACTGGCACAGTCTCGTAAAAACTCCGCCAACAACACCACATTCATCTGTGCAAAAGGTTTCCAATCATCTACTTCGATAGCAATCTCCATCCCTCTAAAAGTTGACTGGACTTCTTCAACCACATAATAATTCGACAAGCCCGATTCAATTTTTCCAGCACCATGAACATCTTTGAGCGCAGCTTTGACCGTAGAGAGAATGTTAAAAGCCATCAGTGCCATACAAAACACGAATAATGCAGCTTTGGGATAACCCAAGGTCTTGAGTTCGCAATTAAATGTATCAGTAATGACTTGGAACATCAGTTCGATTTGCCACCGCTTGAGGTAGAGATCTGCCACGATTAAGGCTGTCATCTCGGTCTCAGGCAAATCAGTTAACACTGTCACATACCAATCACCATGACGAGTTGGGTGTTTCAATTGAACCGTAATTCGGCGGACAAAAATGCCGCTGTCGAGCTGTACCTGTTGCTCGAAGAAAGTTCCACTCTCATTTTGACTTACTTCTACTCTTGGTGTTATTTCCGTCCATTTCAAACCGAGATGTTCTCGAATCACAAAACTGGCTCCACGGGTACTAATACCAGTCAAGAAATCTTTGGTGCAAAAATTTCGGTCAGCAATCCAGACTTGCCCTGGTTTGACCGTTTCTAGCACTAATGGTAACAACGACCGCTCTTGAGCGTGAGCATCTTCTTCTGGGAATACATCCACAACCATTTCCCGTTGCGGGTCTAGCACCGCGATTGCTTGTCCTGGCAATCCTCCTGCTACTTCTGGTCGCAGTACCTTGATTCGATGTTCAGTACCCCCAATATGATTCCCATCAATGATTCTGACTTCATATCCTGGCAAGATGATCTTGCTTGCTTGAGTAAATTCGGCGACCACTGATGAGAGTTGTTCGCTGCTGTAACGCACTAATGCTTGTGATAGCTTCGGTTCTAGTCCATTGATTTTGGCGTACAAGGATACTTTTGACACTCCTACCACTTTCTCAAATGCTTTGTACGCTGCGCCGACTGATGGATAAATCCCGCAGACAACTAAACTCATAATTCCCACTACACTTGAGAAGAGGAGTTCTCTGGTATATTGCCGCTCTGCGGTGTCTTCAAATAATTGTTCTAATTGCTCTGTGGCAAATATTCTTTCCATGATTGCTCTGACCATCACTGTCAAGGGTGTCTGTTCTACAAATTTTTCAAAGATGTCACTAATCATCTTTAATTCCCTCTCTGCTTAGGTTTTTAGCTTTTGAATAAAATTATACTCGGCTTTTTGCCCCATAGTACAACAGCTCACCTTAACAGGGGTAATCTTTAGCCGTAAGGGAAGTAAGCATTTCTCTTGTGGTTATTTTTATGTCTAAAATCTTGGTTGCAGATAAAAGGACTTCTTTCAACTAATTCTCAGATTTAAGCTGGTTTTGAGTAGCTAGGCCTAGTCGTCTCAAATGAAAACTCTGTTGCTTTAATCCAGTCCAATCATCGTAAAGCAGAATGGTTGCGACGGCTGTTGCCATTCAGACCATAATATCACTGTTCTTTAAACCACTCATCACGAAGAAGAATGGTTGCGACCTGTTCCCTAGTTTGGGCACTGAAACCTCACTGTCTCTTTCAACCACTCATCACGAAGAAGAATGGTTGCGACTCTATGCTGACTCCTGGGACTCTGCCATTTTCCCTCTTTCAACCACTCATCACGAAGAAGAATGGTTGCGACTGTACATTCGCAGCACCCTTTTTAGGGTATGCTCTTTCAACCACTCATCACGAAGAAGAATGGTTGCGACCGACGAAGGTTGTAAAGAGAGCTTACCCCAAAAGGGTTTGAAGCATATCGATCGCGAACCTGGTCACTCATACTTCCCGCGCTAGATCTAAATTAGAGCGATCGGTCGATCGAAATCACTTAGAAGCTATAGCTTATCTAGTTTTGAAGACTTAGCGCGAACCTCCCAGAAAAGTTACCCTTGCTGTAGGTTCGCGCTAGCTTCAAAGAATAGTTTCCACAGATGTGGATGATTTGGTAGCCACTGGGCAGTAAACCTGCATCCGTATCACTGGGGGCGCACCTAATTCCTGTCTCAAAAGACAGCAGTATCGGGACTTGCAGCTACCAGGGTCAGAAAGTAAAACGGTGTTTCTACCGTCAAACAAACCCTCATTTAGCACGTTGCAGCGGTTATTGATAACATTCAACGCGGCGCGATTAATAGTATTTCTATTCTATTTTCTAGGTGCGGAATTGGCAAGCTATGAGGTTGACCGCTTTGCGTAGGCAGATAGTGCGATTTCCCTAGCCTGTTCATTTGGACTTGCTCTGGCTGGCTGGTCGCCATACTCGATCGCGATCCCAGATTGTCCAGCCTTATTCAAAATAGCGGCACTCAGTCGGCTATAGCTCCAAGTATGAAGATTAATCCGTACTTGTTTGGCGTACTTTTTCTGTCCTTCTTTGCAATCGGGAATCTTCTGTTGTGCCATTGCATCGAGCTGACTCTGGATGCTCAAGTTAATTTGGGCTAGTTTTGGTAGAGCGATACTACCCGCACCATAATTTTGAGCTAGTTCGACGATTGCTTTAGCAAATAATCGATCGAGATGAGTGCCTAACTCTGAATTAGATAACTGACGAGATCGACCTTGTTTTTGGGCTTTGTGATTGAGTTGTCTTTGTTGCCTTTGTAAATTTTGTTGGCGGTTAAACAGTAGGTAGTTATCACCTAATAATTGTCTGGTACTGCGATATGTAAGTACTTGTTGGCTTATAACATCGACGGCGATTGCAGTTAGGGAAGATTGTAATCCAATACTAACAGCCACAATAATGTTGGACTGTCCTCGATATACAGGTTTACTAGGACGCTCGAATGGTCGCTCTAGCTTGTCCAGAGTGGATTGTAGCCGTTTGACATAATTATCTTGTGTGTCAGTACGAGCGGGCTTTTTCCTCATTGTGGCTAGCTTTTTAGCTGTACCTGCTGCGACTTCCTGCTTGACTAATTCTGTACCTTCATTGGTTAATAATCGAGTATCGAGAGTACAGGAAAGATATAAGTGATAAACATTCCAAGGTTCTCCTTTCTCGTCGATCGGCACCCAAATTAATTTAGCCGATCGCAGTAAGAAGAGGCTGCTGGTATGCTGTTTCTTGCTAGCTAACATGGTTTGGTAATCAGACAAAAATCGTTGGAAGTAGTGCAGTTGTCTCTGACCGCAGCCGATTGTAAATTCGTGTTCGCTAATACCGCCGATATGTAAGCCGATCTTTCCTTCTGGGGTAAGGAACCACATCAAGTCCATATTGCTTTCTAGAGTGATGGGAAATGGTGCTAGATCGGGTCTTTCCAGTAATTGGGACTGCCATCTTGAGGCTTCCGCATTATCGATCGGAACATTTTTAGTTGCTGATTCTAATGTTGTAAGGATTCGCTCTCCAGTGAGATCTCTTCCCTGTGGCAGGCGGTTTTCGAGTTGTTGGGTGAGGCGTTTGACTTGATTCTCGATTTTACTGCGATATTTGATGAATTTTTGGGTGTCTTCATCGGTAGTTGATGGGATCTCACAGCGATTTCTCAGGAGATAAGCGATCGCACTTCGAGTTAATGCGTCATCAGTAAGATCGTAATCTTGATACAAATTTGTGCGGAGATTGCGATCTGATTCGGCTGAATCTTCTGAAGATTGATATTGCAGCAATAATGCTTGTGCTTTATTTCTAATTTGTTCTAAATCTTGTCCGCAATCAGCGATCGATTCTTCATCGGTACGCAGCATCCTTAACCAGGATAATTTTTTTTCCAGCTTATGCTGGGTTCTTTGTTGAATTGCCAGCCAAGAATTGAATGTATAGAGGGCTGTTTTCTCCGCCGAAATATAAAATTTAGCTGGTTGGTTGCTGAATCGAGGATCTGTTTTGAGTGTCTTAGCTAATTTGGTGACTTCCGCATTTTGGAGCCTACCATTGCTGCGCCAGGTCAGAAAGTCGGAATGAAGAGCGACTAGACGCAGTAATTCGTTGACTAAAGGGGTATTGATATCGCGCATCAACTCCCACAAATATTGTCTAGCTGTTTCATCGGCAAATAGTCGGCACTGGATGGTGATTTGACTCATAAACAGTATAAAACAACTATATTCAATCATAACATAGTTGTTCTATCGTTGCCTGCGGTACGATCGATCTCATGCAGAAGCCATTTTTTACAAGCAAAGAAGCCGCACAGATATCGGGGTGTACGTTACGTCAATTGCAATATTGGCGGGAGAAGGGGACTGTCGTACCGACGATCGATTCGACAGGGACGGGACGGAGTATTTACTATAGTCCGGCTGAAGTGGTTGAGTTGGCTGTGCTGGAATACTGGTTGCGATCGGGGTTAAACCTTGAGATTGCCACTGCTGCACTTAAGCTATTGAAAGAGAAATCGTCAGATCTAATTCATACGGTATCTCAGTCCTGGCTATTTTCTTGGGATGGGCGGACAGAGTTGTTAGAGATGGTTGAGTTTGATGAGTCAAAGGCGATCGAGTGGTTGAGGACTAAACGGGTCGTCATTCCGTTTGGTCTGGATGTCTCTCTGATGTACCTTTAGGTATTCCAGGAACGTTTACTTCAAACTAAATAGGACGTATCGATCGAACTTTCCATGTATGGCAATCTTTACGTGGAGTGTGTATATGGTTAAGATTGGGGTACTTGGATTCTGGCACGCACAAAACGCCCAGTCATCCCGATCGAATGTTCGTACCAAAAAATAGTTATTGTGACTACTCCCAACCAAAACCCCGAACAAATTGCTAGAGACAAAATTGATGCCATGCTGCAAGCGGCTGGCTGGGTGGTGCAACCTAAGCGCAAGATTGATTTAGCTCAGGGGCGAGGGGTCGCTGTGCGGGAATACCAAACCGATGTTGGGCCTGCTGACTACGTGCTGTTTGTCGATAGAGTAACCGTCGGCGTAATTGAGGCAAAACCTGCCACAGAAGGGCATCGCCTCACAGTTCATGAAGCCCAGACTGCTGGCTATGCTACGGCTAAATTAAAGTGGGTGAATAATCACGAACCGTTACCATTTTTGTATGAGAGTACGGGGACGATTACCCAGTTTACCGACAGTCGCGACCCCAAGCCCAGGGCGCGAGAAGTGTTCCATTTTCATCGTCCTGAAGAATTAGCTCACAAGATCGGTTTACCGACCTTGCGGACGCGGTTGCAGGGGTTAGAGTTGCTGAATCCAGATGGTTTACCAGCGACGGCGTTGAAGTTGCGGGATTGTCAGGAAACGGCGATCGCAAATCTCGAAGCCTCATTACGCAGAGGAGACAGGCGGGCGTTGATTCAGATGGCGACGGGGGCGGGAAAAACCTTTACGGCGATTACTTCGATGCACCGTTTGCTCAAGTCACCAGTGAAGGCGGGGCGGGTGTTGTTTTTGGTGGATACCAAGAATTTGGGCGAGCAAGCCGAACAGGAGATGATGGCTTATCAGCCGATCGATAGTAATCACAAGTTTTCCGAGCTATACCCAGTACAGCGTCCGACTTCGCCTTTTATTGCCGAGAGCAGTAAGGTGGTGGTTTGTACGATTCAGCGGATGTATGCGATTTTAAAGGGTGAGAATTTGGATGAGGCGGATGAGGAAGTAAATCCGGCTGAGAAGTACTTTAAGCGGACTCAGCCTTTACCTGTGGCATATAACGCGAAGATTACGCCGGACTTTTTTGACTTTATTTACATTGATGAGTGTCATCGATCGATTTACAATATCTGGCGGCAAGTAATCGAATATTTCGATGCGTTTTTAATTGGGCTAACGGCGACACCAGATAGTCGCACATTCGGTTTTTTCAATAAAAATGTCGTGTCGGACTATAGCCACGATCGGGCTGTAGGCGATGGGGTGAATGTGGGGAATGAGATTTATGAGATCGAGACGCGGATTACGCAGCAGGGTGGGACGATTGTAGAAGGGCAACAGGTAGAGAGGCGAGAACGGCTAACACGCCGGAAGCGTTGGGAGCAAAGCGATGTGGATGAAACCTATACCGATAATCAACTCGATCGATCTGTAGTTAATCCCGACCAAATTCGGACGGTGGTAAGGGAATTTCGAGATCGATTGCCAGAGATTTTCCCCCAGCGGACAGAAGTACCTAAGACGTTGATATTTGCCAAGACTGATAGCCATGCAGATGACATTATTCGGATGGTGCGGGAGGAGTTTGGGGAGAGTAACGATTTCTGTAAGAAGGTGACGTATAAGGCGGCGAAGGATCGAGTCGATACGGATGGTAATGTCATCGAGCATGGAGAAGATCCCAAGTCGATTTTGGCGCAGTTTCGGAATGGCTACCATCCGCGAATTGCGGTGACGGTGGACATGATTGCCACTGGGACGGATGTGAAGCCGTTGGAGTGTTTAGTATTCATGCGAGATGTCAAGAGCCGTAACTATTTCGAGCAGATGAAGGGGCGGGGGACGCGGACACTGGGGGAGGACGATCTAAAAAAGGTCACACCTTCGGCGAGAACGGCGAAGACGCACTATGTCATTGTCGATGCGGTGGGAGTAACCCGATCGCTCAAAACGGGCTGTCAACCGCTAATTACGCGCCCATCGTTGCCATTCAAGGATTTGGCGATGGGAGTGATGATGAGGGCGGGCGATCCTGATACGTTATCGTCCTTGGCGGGAAGGTTAGCGCGGTTGAATCAACAGCTTACACCGGAGGAACAGGAGCAGATTGCAGCGGTGAATCGGGGCGTAGGTGTGCCCGATATCGTCCGCCAGTTATTAGACGCGATCGATCCTGATGTGGTAGAAGCGCGGGCGGTGGAGGGTTTAGCTGCGGGGGCGGTACCGGATGAGGCACAATTAGCAGCGGCGCAGTTGGTGTTATGTCAGGAGGCAGGGCGGTTATTTACGGGAGAAGCGATCGATCTGATGGAGCGGATTCGGCGCGATCGCGAGCAGACGATCGACCATGATAATTTGGATGAGGTGGTGAAGTCGGCTTGGGCTGTGGATAGTCAGGCACAGGCGGAGACTTTGGTGCAGGAGTTGGGGGATTATTTACGGGAGCATCAGGATGAGATCGAGGCGTTGCGGATTTATTTTCAGGAGCCACACCGACGGCGAGAGGTAACATTTGGGATGATTCGATCGGTGATGGAGCGGTTGAAAGCCGATCGGCCACGATTGGCTCCGGTGAATGTGTGGCAAGCGTATCAGCTTTTGGAGGATTGTCCTGACAATCCGGTGAGTGAGTTGACGGCGTTAGTGGGGTTAATTCGACGAGTGGCGGGGATTGACGGGGCGTTGGTGAGTTATGAGGCGGTGGTACGGCGGAATTTTCAGAATTGGGTGATGCGGACTCATGCGGGAGGCGGGGTGAAGTTTAGTGAGGCGCAGATGGAGTGGCTGCACATGATACGGGATCATGTGATGAGTTCGTTTCATTTCGAGCGGGACGATTTGGATATGTCCCCGTTTGACAGTCGCGGTGGTCTTGGTAAGATGTATGAGCTATTCGGCGATGAGCTGGATAAGCTCATTGATGAGTTAAATGGGGAATTAGTGGCTTGATGGAATCACAAGAAAATCTTTCTATTGGATGGTCTTTATGTAGTTTGGATGACTTGCTGATTCAATTATCTAACGGTGTAAATGTCAAGCAATTTGATGAAAAAGTTGGTCTTCCAATTAGCCGAATTGAAACTATCTCTAATGGAAATATAAATTTTGAAAGAGTTAAATATATTATCGAAAATGATCAAGACTTTGTTGAAAAATATTCGTTGCACAAAGGTGATATTCTTTTCAGCCATATTAATAGTGATTCGCATTTAGGAAAAACAGCTTTATTTTCAGATCGGGCTGGTAGTCTAATACATGGAACTAATCTCCTTCTGGTGAGAAGTAGTGCTGAAATCGATAGTCGATTCCTCAATTATCAATTTCAATATTTACGGGCTAAAGGTTCGTTTATGGAAATAGCCCAGCATTCAGTAAATCAATCTTCGATAAACCAATTTAAGCTTAAGCAAGTTAGTTTTCTTATCGCCCCTTATAACGAGCAACGTCGAATCGTTGCCAAAATCGAGGAGCTTTTCTCAGAAATCGATAAGGGTGTAGAGAGCCTGAAGACAGCTAAAGCACAATTGCAGGTATATCGACAGGCATTGCTAAAACATGCCTTTGAGGGCAAACTTACCGCTCAATGGCGATCGGATAATCCCGATAAGGTAGTACCCGCTGAAGAGTTATTGAGATCGATCGAGCAATCCCGCGAGGAACGCTATCAACAGCAGCTAACCGACTGGCAAACAGCCGTTGAGAAATGGGAATTTAATGGGAAAGAAGGGAAGAAGCCTAGTAAGCCAAATAAACTTCATTTACCAATTCCAATCATCGTAGATGATGAAAACCTTGTTAAGGAAACTCCTCCTGAATGGCTCTGGTTGAAATATGGTTCTATTTGCGAAGTTGTAAGGAATGGTATATCGAAAAAGCCTGAAGGTGATATAGGAACAAAAATATTTAGAATTAGTGCAGTTCGTCCGATGCTTTTCGAGATGAATGACTATCGATTTATTGATAATGAAGATGGTGAATTTGACCGATACTATCTAAATTATGGAGATCTCGTCTTCACTCGTTATAACGGATCTGTAAGATATGTCGGTGTCTGTGCTGAGTACAGAAGTAATGAACCAAGACTTTTTCCAGACAAGTTAATTCAAACTAGACTGATTGCAAACAGTATTAAATCATCTTATATCGAGAAAGCTGTTAACTGTGGTGAATCTCGAAAATACCTTGAATCAAAAATTAGAACAACTGCGGGTCAATCAGGTGTTTCTGGTGAAGATATTAAAGGGATTCCAGTACCCATTTGCTCGGAATTAGAGCAGAACGAAATACTAAATATTATTGAAGAGCAGCTTTCCATTGCTACCCAGAATGAGGAAATTATAGATTTGAGTCTGAAGAAAGCCGAAGCACTTCGTCAATCCATTCTCAAAAAAGCCTTCTCAGGTCAACTCGTCCCCCAAGATCCCACCGACGAACCCGCCAGCGAACTGTTAAAGCGTATCCAAGCCGAAAAAGCCGATCGAGAAGCCCAAACCAAACCCGCCAAAACCAAACGCAAAACTACCGCCGCATCATGACCACTTTTGACAGCACCAAACGATCCCTCCCCGATATTCTCACCGACATCACCAACGGCAAAATCCAACTCCCCGACTTCCAACGCGGCTGGATTTGGGACGATGACCACGTTCAAAGCCTCCTCGTCAGCATCGCTCGATCCTTCCCCATCGGAGCTGTCATGCTCCTCGAAACAGGCGGTGACGTGAAGTTCCAAGTTCGCCCGATCGAACAAGTCACCTTCGAGCAAAACATCCCCACCGCCGAATCCCTGATCCTTGACGGTCAACAACGCCTCACCACCCTCACCCAAGTCCTCAAAATTGATAAACCCGTCAAAACTAGGAACAGTAAAGGCAGAGCGATCGATCGATTCTACTACTTCGATATCAACACCGCCCTAGAAGGTGCTGACAAAATCGAAGATGCGATCGTTGCCGTGGAGATCGATCGAAAAGTCAAAACCAACTTCGGCAAAGACATCAAACTCGACCTCTCCACCCGCGAACTTGAGTGTCAAAACTTCTACTTCCCCTGCACCGAAATCATCAACTCCGATCGCTGGGAAGAAAGCCTCTTGGAGATTGCGCCCGACAAATTCCCAATCTATGCGCGTTTCCGCAAACAGATCCTCAACGCCTTCCGCAGCTATCAACTCCCGATCATTGAACTCAAGAAAGAAACCAGCAGAGAAGCCATTTGCTTGGTCTTTGAAAAAGTCAACACTGGCGGCGTGCCCCTCTCCGTCTTTGAGCTAATCACCGCTACCTACGCCGCCGACAGCTATAACCTGCGAGCTGACTGGTTCGGCAGCAACATTCCAAAAGTCTCTTCTCGCCGAGATCGAATTCATCAAGAACCATTGCTCACCGCGATCGAAGCCACTAACCTCCTAGAAACCATCACCCTGCTGCACACCTACGAAAAACGTCAGCAAGATATCGCCGAGGGTAAAACTGGCAAACAAATCGCCGCAGTCAGTGCCAAACGCTCCGCCATCCTGTCATTACCGCGATCAGCCTATCAACAATGGGTCGATAAAGCCGAGAAAGGATTCATCACCACCGCTCAATTCCTCCGCCAGGAATGCTTCTACTCCGTCAAAGATCTTCCCTACAGCACCCAAGTTCCCGCCCTAGCCGCCATTCTGACCCATTTACAAGATGATAAATGGCGTACCCCGATCGTCAATAACAAATTGAGACAGTGGTTTTGGTGTGGAGTCCTGGGCGAACTATATGGCGGTAGCATCGAAACCCGCATCGCCAATGACCTTGAAGAAGTCCTCGCCTGGATTAAAGATGATACCGCAGTGCCCCGCACCATCTCAGACGCAATCTTCCAACCCGATCGGCTTCGTACCCTCCGTTCCCGCCAAAGTGCCGCCTACAAAGGCATCAATACCCTCGTCCTCCGAGCCGGAGCCGAAGACTTTTACTGGAAAGCCAACATTAGCAACCTAGAACAGGATGAAGTGGCGATCGATATTCATCACATCTTTCCAGTCAAATGGTGTGAGAGGAACGGGATTGAGTCCAAAACTTATAACTCGATCGTCAATAAAACCCCTATTTCCAGCAAAGCTAACAAAAAAATTGGCGGTAATGCTCCCTCTAAATATCTAGCCGGACTCCAAGATGATAAAAAAGTACAGCTCAATGACCAAGCGATGAACGCCATTTTAGCCGGACACCTCATCGATCCAGCCGCCATGCGATCGGATGACTTCCGAACCTTCTTCGATCGCCGCTTTGAAGCACTGCTCACCATCATCAGTGAAGCGATGGGCAAAAAAATCGACTTTGAAACCCCCGCCGAACCCGATCTAGACAACGAATCCGAACCAATTGAAGGAGCTGCATTATGAATACATCCGCGATCGTTGCTAAAGTTTGGAGCTACTGTCACGCCCTCCGCGACGACGGCGTAGGGTACGGTGACTACCTCGAACAACTCACCTACATGATCTTCCTCAAAATGGCCGACGAATATAGTCAGCCACCCCACAACAAAAAACTCGGAATCCCCGACGCATACAACTGGAATAGCCTCACCAGCAAAAGCGGCTCCGAACTCGAAACCCACTACAATACCCTCCTCCGCAAACTCAGCACCGCCGCTGGTATCCTCGGACAGATTTTTGTTAAATCCCAAAACAAAATCCAAAACCCCGCCATGCTCTACAAGATCGTCAACATGATTGACGGTGAGAAATGGACAGTCTTAGGCGCAGACGTAAAGGGTGACATCTACGAAGGACTGCTAGAGAAAAACGCCGAAGACACCAAATCCGGTGCAGGTCAATACTTCACCCCTCGCGCCCTGATTGCTACGATGGTCGAATGTGTCCGTCCCCAGCCTGGGAAATCGATCGCCGATCCCGCTGCGGGGACTGGAGGCTTCTTCCTCGCCGCCTACGACTTCCTCAGCAACCCCAATAATTACAACCTCGACAAAGACCAAAAGAAATTCCTCAAATTCAACACCTTCACAGGTAACGAAATCGTCCCTGGCACCCGTCGCCTTTGCCTGATGAATATGTTCCTCCACAACATCGGCGATATTGACGGCGATGTCCCCGTCTCCGCCAATGATGCCCTGATTGCCGACGATGGTAAACGCTTCGACTACGTTTTAGCAAATCCCCCCTTCGGTAAAAAAAGCACCACCACCATCACCAACGCCGAAGGCGAAGAGGAAAAAGAAGATTTCGTCTACAATCGTCAAGACTTCTGGACGACTACTAGCAACAAACAACTCAACTTCGTCCAACACATCCGCACCCTGCTCAAATCGACAGGGCAAGCCGCGATCGTTCTCCCCGATAACGTCCTATTTGAAGGCGGCGCAGGCGAAAAAGTCCGCCAAGAACTCCTCAAAAACACCGAACTCCACACTATCCTCCGCCTCCCTACAGGCATCTTCTACGCCAATGGTGTCAAAGCCAACGTCCTCTTCTTCGACAACCACCCCGCCAGCAAAGATCCCTGGACAAAAGAGATCTGGATCTATGACTACCGCACTAACATCCACCATACCCTCAAGAAAAAACCCCTCACGATCGCCGATCTCCAAGACTTCATCACCTGCTACAACCCCCAGAATCGAGCAGAGCGCCAAGAAACTTGGCACCCCGAAACCAACCCCGAAGGTCGATGGCGCAAATATGCCTATAGCGACATCATCACCCGCGACAAAACCAGTCTCGATATCTTCTGGCTCAAAGACAAAAGCCTTGCCGATCTCGAAAACCTCCCCGAACCCGACGAACTCGCCGCTGAAATCATCGAAAACCTGGAAGCTGGCTTGAACAGCTTTCGGGATGTATTAGCTGCCCTTGGTACCTCTAGCGTGGGTTAATCGAGCTATTTTCCTTGCGGAAAGGTCTGCTAATGCTCAAGCGATCTTAAAGTTGTCACGATGACGCTCGATCGCTTAAATCGATTTCTGACTCCCCGCCATCTCTGCAAAAGTCGTAAAACACCGCTGACACCAAGCATCCACCCACAAAGCCGGAACCTTAAACCGCGCCCCACACTTAGGACATTCCGATAACAGCCTTAATTGATGCTTGTGACATCGATCGACACTCTTCAATTGCCACTCAATCCGATGATGTGGCGACTCCCCATAACAAGCCCCACACAACCGAATCGGCTCCATCTTCATCCCCATCCCCACTGGAGGTAACATCTCCATCAATCTCTCCACCTCAACACCCACAACTTCAGCTACAGCAGCCAATTGACTCGGCGACGGTGGTGGATTAAACCGAAACTTTTCCCATCGAGCAATTATCGCTCCACCAAATCCAGCCGCTCCAGCCAAACCCCCTGGAGTCAGATCGTTCGATCTACGAAACCGACCCAGAAAATGACTTAAACTTTCTCCTGGCAAAGGTTCGATCTGAAACAACCAAGCTTGAACCTCTTCGACTTCCATCATCGATACTCCTCTGTAACTTCCTTTAAAGTCTTCAGATCTATTTTTGGCAAACCCTTCTTTAGCGATCGAATTGCCGCCTCTCGCAGAATCATATCCATCAACCCGACATAACCACCAGTAGCCTCACCCAGCGTCTTGATCATTGTCTTCCCCGTCAGATTTGAAGGAGTCGGCAGCCGCAACACTTGCTGCTCCCAAATCTTCACCGTCCGCTCAAAGTCTTCCCCCGACAACTTCCCAAACCGATAACAAGCCCGAAACCGATTATAAACTTGTTCATCTCGCTTAATCACCGCATCCAATCGATCGGTACCTACCAAAATCACCGAAATCTGTAAATTATCAAAGATATCCCGTACCTCCGCAAAAGTTTTTGGTTTAAATCGATCGGCTTCATCGATAATCAACATCTCCACCTGACACCCCTTCATCACACGCAACGTGCGATCGCGCATTTCCGCCACAGTCCCCTTCGTCACTTGATACTTCAAATGACCCAAAATCACCCCAAATAACTCCTTCGCACCACATTCTTGAGGTACTTGCAGATAAATCACAGGGACAGTCGGTGGTTTCCCCGCTATTTGTTGAGGTTTATTCCTCAACCGATAGGCATCACACGCCATCGTTTTGCCCGTTCTAGACTCTCCTACCACTCTTCCCGATTGACGAGACTGTCGCTTCCCTTCGAGCCAGTCATGGGCGATTTGTACCTGATGGAGTGGGATAAAACCTTTCCGATTCAATCGTTCGATCGCCTCCTGAACTTCAGCAGTCATGGCAGGCAGATTTCCTAGTTGCTGGGCAACAGTTGTAGCAGTCGGATCGCTCATATTTTTAGAATCCATAATCTTGACGCATTTCCTCGTAATCAACCAATGCAGGCATTTCCCACTCTGTCTCCGTCTCAGTGATTTCTATATCTGTTTCATCATCTACTTGTGTCACAGATACAGATACCTCCTGTACTTGCTTGACTTTTGCCTGTTCTGACTTTTTCCGTTCTTTTTGCGTCGGCTTTTGATTTACGAATATGTCTCGATCTCGTACTTCCGCTAAGATCGATCGATTAGTAACCTCCTTTCCTTTATCCCGTATCTTCCGACTCATCGCTTTTACCTCATCTAGAGACAGTTCTTCCGTCTCCAAATCTTGAGCATGAGCGCGGGCTAAAAATACTTCATTTTCTCCCTCACGACGATAAATTAGGATTGTCGTAATATCTCTGGGATCGAACCGAACGACCACACTCTCACCCCCATAACCGCCCAAATTGTCCCCCCGATACATCAAGTTTTCAAATTGCAGATAGCCACCCCGCTGAATCTGTCGTCTGGCTTGTTTCATCAGACAAATATCCAGTTCCCGTTCCGAGAGCAGTTTAGGCATCGCAATCAACCCTGATTCCCACCGTTGGAACCTAGTTTGGTCGCCCATTCTTGCATCTAGTCGCTGATTATAGTTATCCACCAAATAGCGCACCACTCGTCGTTCCAACTCCCGCAGCGTCAAACAAGCATCAGCTTCAGCAGTTTCTGGTCGTTGTTGCACATTCGATCCGGTATATCCTGGCAAAAGAGAGAACAATTCGGTGTTAAGAGTCCCAAACGGACGCTCGACGCTACCGCCTTCAGATGGTCGATCTCGCAAATGGCACGGAAACCCCAATTGCACCCCGACTTGTTGAAGATGATCCGATCGAAAATCCTTCCCACCATCAGTATAAAAATGCTGCGGCAACCCGTAAGTTCCCCATTGCTCATGTAGCCCATATTCCACACCATATTGCTTGGGCAGAATCGCGTGACGCAGTGCCAATGACACTACTTGAGAACTCGGCGCATCGTAGCCCAAATTAATTCCCACAATGCACCGCGAATAACTATCGATTACCGTAGTCAACCACGGACGACCTAATAATTTACCCTCTGAATCTACCAGCAGCACATCGGCTGGCGTATGGTCACACTGCCAAACTTGGTTACTATGCTCGATCGTTAAATCCAGTCCATCACGAGTTTTGACCGATAACCGCTCACCCCGCCACCCAGGACTACGAATACTTTTTGCCTTCTCTTGTCGATCGATAATTGGTTGCAGTATCCGATAGACAGTCATGTGAGATGGTGGCTTGACATCCAATTCATCTGCCCGTGCCTTCACCCGAATGAACACCTGTTGACGAGTCATCCGCTTACTGCCCTTATTCCCCGCCTCATAAGTCTTGAGAATAAACTCCTGCCAATCTTCATCGACTCGGTAGGTACCTTTATCTGTCCGTTTCGTCTCAGTCAGTCCAACTAAACCATCCTGCTCCCATTTTTTTACTAACCGTCGAATTGTTCGTTCAGATTTATCTAACTTGACAGCAGCTTCTTTGAGTCTTGCCGCGTAAACCTGCTTATTCTCCGCTGCCATTAAACTTTCGATTACCGCCAACTTCATTTGAGACTCTAGCGATAATGCTGAAGGAATTACTGGAGCATTAGCATCTGTTTCTGTTGTAGCGGCGAACGCTTCTGCGCCCTTCACGTTCGAGCTGGGACGATTGAGAATTGAGTCATCATTATAAATAGGCATAGTCAATTGATTATTAACACCACTTTCAGTATAAAACAACTATGTTAAATTAGTGACAATTAATATGTTAACTTTTTAGTCATTAATTTGGGCTGAAAACCAGTAGAATAGAGACAAGCAACTAAAATAGCTCCTTCAAAAATATTGTGGCGATCTCGGTAATAATGGTCTATCTGGTAATTGGCGCTTAATTTGTTAATTATCTGGAAATAGACACTGAATCTGTTAAATGCACTGAACTGTGTTATTTTTGCAGTCGAGATATTCAAATCAGCTCTAACCGTTATTTATTAAGCTTTACAGCCTAGTATAAAAAGGATGACATTAATTTGTTAAGTGGACAAATAATTAGTGAATGTACAAATATCGATTGGATTCGGGCAAAACTGTCAGCGGCGAGATATTCACTATTCCTCGCCGCTATTTTTATAGATGGTGTAGAACAGTTGGAAGCAGAGATCGCTAACCGAAATCTAAACTAGGATCGGGCGATCGCAAGTAATAAATATTATGTCAAATCAATCGATCTGTTTAAGCGATCCTCTCTATCAATATCTCATCGCTAATTCTGTCCGAGAAGCAGATATATTAACCAAACTTAGGGAAGAAACGGCACAACGTCCCCTGGTAGATATGCAAATTTCACCAGAGCAAGGTCAATTGATGGGATTATTGGTACAGTCGATCGGTGCTAAAAAATGTCTGGAAGTAGGCGTATTTACCGGATATAGTTCCTTAGTAGTAGCTTTGAATCTACCAGATGATGGTCGATTGATTGCTTGTGATATTAGTGATGAATTTACCTCGATCGCGCGGAGATATTGGCAAGCAGCAGGGGTATCTGAAAAGATTAGTCTGCACATTGCGCCAGCATTAGAAACACTCGATCGATTGCTAGCTAATGGCGAGTCGGATACCTTTGACTTTGCTTTTATCGATGCCGACAAAAATAATTATGCTGCTTATTACGATCGCTGTTTTAAATTAGTACGTCAGGGTGGATTGATCTTAGTTGATAATGTACTTTGGTATGGCAGAGTCGCCGATCCAGCTATGAATGGAGATCCCCGTACTCAGGCAATCAAACAAATCAATCAGCAGATTTATCATGACGATCGAGTCCAGATTAGTTTAATCCCAATTGGTGACGGATTGACGATCGCCAGAAAGAAGTAAACAAAGCCGACATCGCCCCAACGGCTTTGAGACTTCGGGCGAATGTGGTTAATTAGTCGAACGTTGAAGATTGCGTGGATCGAGGGCATCTCGCAAACCGTCACCAAGCAGATTGAATGATAGTACTGTGAGAATGATTAATAGTGCTGGCGGCCAAATTAACCAAGGTTGAAAAATCAGAATAGACGTATTAGTCGCGACTGAAAGTAGATTGCCCCAAGATGGATCTGGCGGTTGAATTCCCAAACCGATCAAACTTAATACTGACTCAGAAACGATAAAACTGGGAATAGCTAGAGTTGCTGAAATAATCAAATAAGTAGCAGTCTGTGGGATGACGTGACGGATAATAATGTAAAACGGTTTAGCACCCATCGCTCGTGCTGCTTGCACGAATTCCCGTTCCTTAATCGATAATACTTGACCGCGAATCACTCGTGCTAGCCCTGCCCAACTAATGAATGAGGTGATGACAATAATTAGTAAAAAGCGTTGCGAACTACTAACCCTGTCGGGTAATACTGAAGCTAGAGCAACTAAGAGATAGAGACTCGGTAAAGTCATCAATACTTCGGCTACCCGCATAATAGCTGCATCGATCCAGCCCCCGAAATAGCCGGAAATACCGCCTAAAATCATCCCAATGGGAAAAGATATCATAACTCCAATTAGACCGATAAACAGGCTAATTCTACCCCCATAGATCAGCCGACTGAATTGGTCTCTACCTTGTTCGTCGGTGCCCAGGAGATTGATTTTGCCCGGACCTGTTGTCCCAAATAAATGCCAATCACAAGGAATTCCAGCGAAAATCGCGATCTCCTGAGCGTCAGATTTAGTTCTCACAACTGGGGCTTTGTCCTTACTTCTCTTACTCGTAGCCGGATCGAATTTTGGGAGCATGGGAATACTCACCGCCAAGAGTCGATAACTAGAACCACGGACGAAGAGGTTAATTGAAGATGGCTGAGTTTTGTCGATCTTGAGTAGGCGATCGCCTGTGTTAATATCTGTTTGACCCTGTGTAGTTGGGTAAACATGCGGCCCAATCCAGCTACCCTGAGGATTTGTCCAATAAATAGCCGTCGGTGGCAACAGAGAGCCATCATCTTGAGCTACATAAGGATCGTACGGAGCCATGAACTCCGCTGCGATGACTGTCAGATACATCAAGATTAGCGCGATCGCACCCACTCTTGCCAATCCATTCCGTTGTAGTTGTTGCCACCAATTCATGTTAGGGGTAAGGGGGTAGGGGATAGGGTTAGACGACAGCAGATCCTGTCTACACCTGACATTAAATATAGATTCACGATCGATAATGCTCAGAGATTGCATCCCCGATCTCTCGAACGAGTCGGGGAGATGCGATCGATCGTCCTAGCCATTACGGCAACTGCTAGAGCGTTAAAGAGTGAGTGTCTGTTTCAAGTAATAGAGCCAAATCCTTGAGGAAATTAGCCGCATCGGCACCGTAAATAACTCGATGATCTGCGGTCATATTTACCTGCATCTGGCGACGAATGGCAAATGTACCCTCATCAGTTGCGACTACTTGAGACTGGGATGCACCAACAGCTAAAATCGCACCCGTACCAGGGGGAAGGATAGCGTCAAACCGATCGACACCGAGCATTCCGAGGTTGGAGATGGTAAAGGTGCCAGAGCTGTATTCCTGGGGCTGCAACTGCTTGATCCGCGCTCGCTCGACGAGATCTTTCCACATCCGCGAGAGGGAGTAAAGATCGAGGTTGTCAGCATTTTGGAGGACGGGGGTGATTAGTCCGCCATCGGGCATTGATACTGCCACAGCGATGTTGATTCCGCCTGGGTGATTTACGCCCGCATCCGAGTAGTAGGTATTGACATTGGGGTGTTTTGCTAGGGTGAGAGCGACTGCTTTGGCTAGCAGTGCTGTCATTGTGACACCTTTGGATTTGACTTGCTTGTAGAGTTTATCGAGATTATTGGTTTCGATCGTGTAACCAACTCGGAAGGTGGGGATTGATAAGCTTGCCACCATATTCCGGTTGACAGCGGCTTGGAGCGTATTGAAGGGGACGATTTGAGCTGAGTTACTAGTAGGAATATTCGGAATATTTGTGACGGCTGGGGGAGCAACTACGGTTGCGGCTACTGGAGCTGGCTGGCTAGTCGCGACAGGTATGGGTGCTTTACCTGCGGCGGTACCGACATCATCGGCGGTAATTCTACCATTGGGGCCAGTACCATTGAGAGTCTCGACGGCAACGCCATATTCTTTAGCTAATTTCCGCGCCCTAGGGGAAACCACTGGTCGATCGCTTCTAAGAATAGTCGCTACTGATGTCGATGTTGTTGCCGCGATCGCAATTTCAGGTGTTGCAGTTGTCGCTGGAGTTATAGCAGGTTGAGATTTACTTTGGGCTTGTTGGATCGCAGTCTCAATTTCGGCTTCAGTCTCAGCAACTAAGGCAATCGCCGATCCTACTGGCGCGGACTCTCCTGCTTGAACGATGATCGTGGCGATGAATCCAGCGTAAAAGGTTTCAACATCCATATCTGCCTTGTCGGATTCAACCACGACAACGATTTCACCTTTTTCGACTTTTTCCCCTGGCGATTTTTGCCAGGAGACGATCTTGCCTTCAGTCATGGTGGAACTTAGAGCAGGCATGAAAACTTCGCGTATTGCCATGATGGATATTCTCGGATCGAACAGTTAGGTTGAGCTTGCAGGTTCTCATTTTAGCCCAGAGTAGGGCAGAGGGTAGAGGGTGGAGGGTGGATTGTGAATGGTGGATGGTGGATGGTGGATGTACCACCTTTCATACTCTCCGATCTGAGCTAAATTCTTAGCCTGAAACAATTTGGTGGGCAGGCACTGCCTACCAAATTGCTACCATTCACCATTCACCATCCACCATTCACTATCCACCCCTCTAGATATTCCCGCGAATGTCCATGACTACTCCATCATGAAGGAGAACTTCAACGTTCATTTTGGAAATCAAATTATCGCCAAGCTTGACTGAAAAGTAGCCTTCAACTTGACCTTGGCTGACTTCCTGTTTTAATTCGAGCAGTTGAACTTGTTGAAGTTGTTGGAGAGCCAGATTTTTTTGTTCGAGTAGCTCGCTCTTCTGCTGATTTACTTGCATTTGGATACTTTCAATCTGCTGCACTACTTGAGGTCCAGGCGGTTGTAGATTTTGCTTTTGAATTTCAGCAACTGCTCTTTGTCCCTGCATCTCTAGTTGTTGGAGTTGCCCATCGAGTTCGCTAATTTGCGTTTGTAATAGTTGCTGAGTTTCGTCCTTCCAGCGTTGGGTCACAACTGCTTTGATAGCGACGACCCGCTTGAGCATTAATTGAGAGTCTGGTAGATCCATGATTTAGGTAATTTTGGTGACTAGTGGCTATTGGTTTAGTGGCTAGCGGCGTTACCCCATACCCTATTCCCTGTTCAGCGTGCGAACATCTCGTCAATCATACCGTGATACCGCTCCATCACGACTGGACGACGAATTTTCAGGGTTTGAGTCAGGAGTCCATTTTCGATCGAGAATGGCTCTCCAATTAGTTTGATGACAGCAATCCTGTCATCAACACGATAACCAGGACGGTTCTTGACTTCTCGATTGAGTTCGTCCCGAAATAGGTTGGTAATTTGAGTATTTTCGAGTATTTTCGAGTCTATGTTTGGAGCGAGGGAGAAGTCTAACGGTAGGTTTTGACTGGTTGCCCATTGTTGCAAGGCTTCAGAGTTGGGGACGACGATCGCGCCGAGAGATTTTTGGTCTTGACCGACGAGGACGATCTGACTGATATACTGGCTCCGTAGACAGGCATCTTCGATCGGGGTGGGTTCGATATTTTCACCATTACTCAGGACGATCGTATCTTTGGCGCGTCCGGTAATCGTCAGATCGTTACTGGGCGTGAGCATCCCTAAGTCACCACTATTAAACCAGCCCTGGGAATCGATCGCTTTGGCGGTAGCCTCAGGATCGCGATAATAACCTTGCATCACCTGCGGCCCACGAATTAATACTAATCCCTTATTCCCGATCGCGACTGGCTGACGAGTCTCGACATCGACGATCTTAATTTCGGTACCTGGTAATGGTTGTCCCGATGAGAGTCGTAAATTCTGCCACGGACGGCGGACATTGGTAATTGGTGCAGTTTCGGTCAAACCATAGCCGAGCAGCACATTCACGCCCACAATCTCAAAGAATAAATCGAGATGTTTGGCAAGCGAACCGCCGCCGATAATGATATTTTTAATCTTGCCACCAGTAGCCTCGCGAATCTTGGCATAGACGAGCTTGTCTGCGATCGCGTGAACCGGAGCTAAAATCGACATCTGGAGCAGCGCATTCAACTTTCGACTCAAACTAGGTTGCAGGCACTCCAAACTCAAACCTTGGACGATCCGCCGCGCTTCGATATATTTTGTACTCGCAGCCAACAGCGTATCGACCAGTTTTTGCTTGTTGGCTGGTTGCTCGCGAAATTGCTTCTGAATCCCCTCGTAAACCGACTCCAACAGGCGCGGAACTGCGACGAGGTACTCTGGCTGAAAATCTTTCAAATCCTGCTTGAAATAGCGAATATTAGTATAAGTCTGAGTACAACCCTGGGAGAGCAAATAATATTCACACGATCGCTCGTAACTATGCCAAGAAGGTAAAATACTCAATACTCGCGCTCCTGGTGGCATGGGGATGACGGTACCGCAGGTATTGACTTGGTGGAGTAGATTGCCGTGAGTGAGCATCACCCCTTTGGGATTGCCGGAAGTACCAGAAGTATAGATGAGGGTAGCTAAATCTGTTTTTTTGAGGGCGACAGGTGTAAAACTTGCAGTCTGACCCAGTGCGATCGTCTGGCTAAAATTGAGAAGTTTAATCGGTAGATCTAAATCTGGTTGCTCGTCAGAGAGTAAAATAATTAAATCGATCGATCTTTCGACTAATTTATCAGTCAACTTTTTGAGTGTTTTGAGGTCTTCAACTACTAATGTTTTAGATTGACTATTATCTAAAATTGCTAGTAATTCTAGCGGATCGGCTTGAGAACTCCGCACGGCGTTAAATGCCCCCGTCAACATAATTCCCTGATCGGCAATCAGCCATCTAGGACTATTATCAGCAAAGAGGGCTACCCCAGTATATGGCTGAATTCCTAGACTTTGTAAGCCTGTAGCAAATAATTGGATTTGAGTAGCTACCTCAGTGTAAGTCAGACCGATTGCTGGTTTGAGATGAGGTGCATTTAAGGCAACAATTTGCCCACATTTAGCAGCAACTATCGCCCAAATTTCGGGAATAGAGTCGATCTGACTATAATCGATCGTCTGGCTGACGTTTTGCTGCTCTCGATCGGTCATTGAATAAGGGTAATTCGCTAATCTAGAAGTTGTCATAATTATTTTGGATTCAATCTTTTTACTGCTAATCCGATCTAACCTAGCTCGGTTAATCGCTATGTTCCTAGATTAGCTGGCGATCGGTTCGATCGATCGTCTACTGTGACAGAAAGTTAGGTGGCTGAGATTTGTAGTCCGATCTGCAACTCATCCACATTTACAATAGAGTGTAATCGCTCGAACATCGCCTTATGCAACAAGTCAAATCCTGTGGGTTTATTCTGTTTAGAGGACGCACCGATCCTCCTAAATCTTTTTTATTGATGAAACATCGCGATCGCTACGATCTGCCCAAGGGACATGTCGAATCTGGTGAGTCAGATCTAGAATGTGCGCTCAGAGAGATGACTGAAGAGACGGGGATTCCGGCTAGTGCAGTTCAAATCGACCCAGATTTCCAGTATCGATCGATCTATCATCCTCAGTCTGCCAGATTGAATAATGCGATCGTCGAAAAGACCTTAATTATTTTCTTGGGATGGGTAGATCCGCACACCTCAATTATCACCACCGAACATCTCGGCTATGAATGGTTTGATTGGCATCCGCCACATCACATTCAGGATCGAACGATCGATCCACTCCTTGCTGAAGTTAGAACTTATTTTGGGAATTAACTTATCTCTGGCAAAATACATGGTAATATTATTTCTACAACCTGGGGTGCTCATAAGGGATCCCCATAAGTAATTTACTCTTAATAAGTACTTTTGAACTGTTAATATCAAATTTCAATTGATGAGCGATCGTCGGCAATGCCAACGTTGAAAGATGAGGAAAATCATGTATGGTAATTGCCGCACCAGAACTCAAAACTGAGTCACAGCCGCTGGGGGAACAGCGAGTCGCGATCAGAGGTTTGTCTTGGGATGCGTACCTACAGATTCTCAATGCCCTACCGCAATCTCGGGCTGCTCGGCTCACCTATGATGATGGAATTTTGGAGATTACGGTGCCGTTAGAATTGCATGAATTTTCAGGTCGTTTAATCGAACGTTTTATTTGGACGCTAGTTGAAATGATGGGACTGAAAATCAAGACGATGGGTTCGACAACTATGAACTACCCAAATCTTAAAAAAGGTGCAGAACCCAATAATGCTTATTACATTCAAAATCAACCTCTGGTCAAAGGACGCAATGTAGATTTTAGCCAAGATCCACCACCAGACTTAGTTGTTAAAATCGATATTACCCATACCGATATTACTAAAAATCAATTTTATGCCAGTCTGGGAGTCCCAGAATTTTGGCGATTTAATGGCAAGATCTGGCGAATTTATCAACTTCAGGAAAGTGTTTATGTAGAAGTTGAAGTCAGTCCCACATTTCCCCAAGTGCCCAAGGAACGTTTGTATAGGTTCCTAGAGCAAGCACAGGAAGATGAAATTGAAGCAGTGCAAGATTTACGCTCGTGGTGGCAAGATCGGATGATTTAACACTGTTGCAATCGGGCTAATAACACCATAATTTCATCGATAACTTTGACCATTTGTGATGTCGGTCGATCGTGCTGATTGAGAATGATACTAAATACTAGCGGCGAGTACTGCGGTGGATTGATATAACCAGCCAGACTGACAACTCCACTCATACTTCCAGTTTTTGCACGAACGATGCCTTGAGCTAAAGTTCCTTTCATCCGATTTCTCAGACTACCACTAACTCCAGCAATTGGTAGAGAGTCACGATATATTTGTCCCGATGGTGTTAACATCATTGCTGATAATACTCTCACAAAAGTAGTCGGGGTAACTAAATTATGTCGAGATAGCCCAGAGCCATCATGGAGACTATAAGTTTGGGGATCTATGCCCATTTCAGTCAGACTTTTTTTGACTGAAGTAATTCCGAGACTGATACTATCTTCACTACTAGTATAGTGTTCGGGATGAGTCCGCCCGATCGATCTGAGCAAAACTTCAGCATAGACATTATTACTATATTGATTAGTTTCATTAATTAATTCTCCAATGGTGGGCGAATTAATTGCGGCAATTTCTGGAAGATTAGTAGTGTTTTGCCCTAATACTAAGCGTGTACTCCCGAATGTAATCTCAGAGCGATTCAAACTTTGTCGAAAGGCACTAATAAAAGATTCGGCTGGATTTACTAATGGTAGATCGATTTTGGTAGGAGCAGTATTTAGAGCTAGCTTACCCGTCAATCGGAGAGTCGATCGACCAAAAACTGCAACCGCATCAACATTACTATCTTGACTAGCTGCAACTGTCAAACTTTGGTTATCAATCTGCCAACTATTTAAACTCGGATCTTTCCACGTATATTTAAGTGGCATTCCAATTTGCTGCGAACTTACTATTAATGGATTGGAATTTTGGTTGAGCATCAAACCATTAATCGCTGGCGCATAATCAGTCGCTAAATCCCCCCATTCCCAATCACCGTTAATCTGTTCCCCGCGAAAATATCCATCATCGAAACTAATTTGTCCGACCTGTTTGATCCCGCGCTGCTTGAGCTGTTGCGCGATCGATTGTAGCCCCGTTACTGTCAAGCTAGGATCGCCCCTACCTACCACCAATAGATTAGAAGTGTTCCCCGTATTTGGGAGTTGATATACCGATGTCCGTAACCGTGTAGAGGCTCCTAGCTGGCGCAGAGCAACTGCTGTCGTAATTAATTTAACATTAGAAGCGGGGATAAATAATCGATCGCCATCGCGATTATAAAGTTGACTCGTTCCTCCCAATGCCTGAATGACAATCCCCCACCGATAGCGGCGCAATTCGGGTCGATCGATTATCCGATCGATTGCTGTCGGCAGTTGGCTCGAACAAATTGCTGGTGATACTTGCGACGGTGCGATAACTTTTGGCTGCTGCGCCCGCGCTGGAATCGCAAATAACACCAACAGCCACCCGCACGTTGTCGCGATGCTCCAGCGGCGAGGTGCCAACGTCTGCTGGGAAAAAGGTAATTGCATAATAGACTGACACCCGATTTTTTCGATCCTCAGTCTACTCGATCGCGGAGCGTACCGAAGGTAATCCAAACCCAGTTTTTAAAAATTTTTGCCCTCAACCCTATAAGTATGGTTGTCTGATTCGATAAATAAACAATTTTGCCCTGATAAACTACCCAAGTTCGGAAGTAGGGGTATTTCTGAGATTGACGATCGCACTAGTAATCAGATGAGATAATAATCCAATCGGCCCAAAGAATAGACACAAAATCAGCGAGTGAATCGTAATTATACCCTTAGTTTGTCCTTCTAAATAGATGTACCGTCCGACAAATAAATCCATCACTAGAAAATGTACCCACCCCAGCGCGGCGGCTCCCTCATTGGCAAAGAAGCGGGCAATATCAGGTAGTTTGGGATTGGCGAGTGCTGCTGCTGAGTCGGGATCGATCTTCAAAAGCCTGATTTGGGAAGAGGTACAGGATTTCAAGTGTCCCCTATGTTCCTGAGAACCGCTGTATAGGATCGATCGAAATATATCGCTCTTACCGCAAGATCCCCGACTATTAAACCCATCCAAACATCAGCTTAAAGATTTACCCATAAACGCCCAATCTACTCGACACCTTACTCGGCACACCAAAAGGGATTGATGATGCTGGGACGATCGATTTAACTGGTACTAATTGCACCGCACACGCCTTGAGTTCGGGTTGCAATGAATCGGGACAAGCGGCATCGTGAGTAAATAGATTTGCTTCGGCATCTTTCGCCCACAATTCCCCCCAGTGCATCGGGACGAATACCGTGCCACGATCGATCGCCGCTGTGACTAGTGCGGGAAATCTACCCGTACCACGACGCGATCGAATTTCAATCATTTCGCCATTCTCAATATCTAACCTTGCGGCATCCTTGGGGTGAATTTCGACAAAGGGATCGGGGTGCATCTGTTGAATTTTGGGGATGCGTCCGGTGCGGGTCATCGTGTGCCAGTGACCATATAATCGCCCGGTGGTCAATACAAATGGATAATCTGGGTTTGGTGGTTCGGCGAGTCCTTTGGAGTGGCAGGCGGCAAATTTGGCGCGTTTGTCGGGGTGATGGAATTGGAGATCGGTATAGAGGCGTTTGCCGTACTGGGTTTTGCAGCCTATGGGGTGGGGCCATTGGGTAGGGCCATTGTCTTTGAGAAATTGATGGCTCAATCCAGTGATATCGCAGGGGCGACCCGCACTGAGTTGGGCAAATTCAGCGTAGACATCAGCACTATTTTTAAACCAAAATTCCTCTTTGAAGCCCAGTCTCCGCCCGACTTCGGCAAATACCTCCCAATCAGCTTTGGCTTCGCCTGGAGGACTTCTGAAGGCGGGACAGAGGGTAACTGTCCGCTCAGAATTGGTCATCACGCCTGTCTTTTCGCTCCATTGGGCGGCGGGGAGGAGGACGTGAGCATATTTAGCGGTTTCGGTGGGGTAATAAGCATCCTGATGGATCGTAAAGGGCGATCGCAATAAAGCGGCTTTGGTGCGGTTGATATCGGGCATACTGACCGCTGGATTGGTGGCTACGATCCACAGCAAGCCTACCGATTCTGTTTCTAGCCCTGTTATCATCTCCCAGGCAGTTTTACCTGGATTGTGAGAGATTCTGCCTGCTGGTAAATTCCAGAGTTGCTCGATCTCGGCGCGTTGGGCGGGATTTTTGACGAGGCGATAGCCAGGGAGGATGTGCGCTAGTCCACCAGCTTCCCGTCCGCCCATCGCATTCGGTTGTCCGGTGAGGGAAAATGGCCCAGCTCCTGGTCTGCCAATTTGTCCTGTCATCAGATGCAGGTTGATAATATGTCGGACTTTGGCAGTACCTTCGCTCGATTGATTAACTCCCATCGACCAGAATGACAGGACATTCTTGGATGCTCCCCACCATTTCGCGGTCTGTTCGAGATCTGCTTGAGCGATGCCACATTTAGCCGCAACTACGTCGGGTGGATAATGTTGGACGACTTCAGCAAAGGCGGCGAAGTTATTGGTACATGATTCGATAAATTGCTGGTCTACTTTGCCCGCGCGCAGGAGTAAGTAGGCAATCCCATTTAATAAATCTATATCTGTACCAGGCGTAATCGCTAGATGGAGATCTGCGGCTTCGGCGGTAGCGGTGCGACGTGGATCGACTACGACCAACTTGACGCGATCGTGTTGCTTATGATACTTTCTAAGGCGATTGAATAAAATTGGGTGACACTCGGCGGTGTTCGTCCCAATTAAAAAAGCAAAATCTGTTTTTTCGATGTCATCATAACAGCATGGTGGCCCATCGGCTCCAAAGCTCTGGATATAGCCAGATACCGCTGAAGACATGCAGAGTCTAGAGTTGGCATCAAAATTATTCGTACCCAAACAACCCTTTAGAAGTTTTTGGGCGGTATAGTAATCCTCGGTCTGAAATTGTCCCGAACCATACATACAGATGCCATCGGCACCTTGAGTATGAAGCACTGTCTGCATTCGATCGACAATCCGAGTATAAGCTTCTTCCCAACTCGCCCGCTTGAATGGTTGGTCGAGACGATCTCGTACCATTGGGTACTGCAAGCGATCCTTGTACAACGACTCACTAATCGTCGCCCCCTTGACACATACCATCCCTTGACTAGAAGGATGAGATCTGTCGCCCGTCACTTTCCAAATCGGTATACCACTACTATCTCGATGCACTGATTTTCCTGGCACAGCGGGGGGCGAAGCTTCTAAACCACAGCCGACACCACAATAGGGGCAAAGTGTTTTAGTTGTATCAGTCATAAAGTAGGGGGTAGGGGGTAGCGATTCGCGGCTAGGGATTAGGGGTTAGGATGATGCTAAAAATAGGTATAGATCTGCAAAATACCGATTCTACTTCAAATATTCTGTGTTGGCGAATACTAAAAATATGATGAGGTTGGATATCTACTACCCAACCTCGCAACATAGCTGCCAATGCCGCCAGTCGATTAATTAACCCAACTCTTCACTAATACCACTACCCATGTTTACAGCAGCAGCTTTATCTGGCCCAAATGAGTTTTGGGGTTCTTTGAGGAAGAAAGCGCAGAGGAAAGCACATCGTAGCGCACCCATGCCCATCGCACCAAATAGAGTCGGTGCATGAGTCAAGCTGAAAATAGTCAGATAAACTACACCACCAAAGTTACCATAAGCACCGACATTACCCGCGACTTGTCCGGTAATTTCCTTCTTAATTAATGGCAAAATTGCAAAGGTACCGCCACAACCTGCTTGAGCGAACAGTGCGGAAAACATCGTCACGGCAACTGCTACAGGTAAAGCCCAAGTTTTATCGATTTGATGCGCTACTAGGTAGGCAACGCCGATTAATCCAGTTACTATCGTCATCGTCCATTTCCGAGAACCAAATTTATCAGAAATAAAACTACCGCTGGGGCGAGAGAATAGATTTAGGAATGGATAGGTAGAAGCAATCATCGCAGCGGCGGCATGTTCGAGTCCGAATGTTTTCTCAAAGAAGACAGGCAACATCGAGACAGCCGCAAGTTCGGAACCAAAGTTGGTGATGTAGGTAAATTGCAACAGCGCAACTTGGCTAAATTCATACCGCTCGGCTGGTGCAAATTGTTTTCTACCCAGCACCACATCGCGATTGACTAACCAAGCTTGGTAAGTCTGATAAGCATACAAGCCAGCTAATATGAACCAGATAAAATACATCTGTCCCGCATTGAGGAAGTGTAATTTCTTCTGTGCTAATCGCCATGCTAATAATCCCAGGGCAAAAATCAGCCCGAAGTTCATAATCAGCAAGCCATAAAAATCTCTGGCACTGGTAACTTCCATCGCGCCATATTTTTTAGGACGCTTGTATTCTTTGCCTGGAGGTGTGTCGGTGACACTGTTGAAGTAAACGACACCATAGATGGCTGCAACTACGCCAGTCATGACGATTGTCAATCGCCAATTGGTGTCTCCACCAGCGAGAAAGGCAGTTCCTCCAGCAATTAAAGGTAATGCAAATTCCGCACCAAAAGCTCCGAAGTTACCCCAACCACCACAGATACCTTGAGCAATACCAATATCTTTAGGCGGGAACCATTCTGATACCATCCGAATTCCCAATACAAAGCCAGAACCGACAATCCCCATCAGTAGACGTTCAGTACGTCCAAGTTACGGGAATGCTGGATATAAATTGGTAGCTTCTGTTACAGTTTATTATCTACCTTTCGATAAGTACATGCTGATAATCCGTTTTTTGAATCTAATTGAACTGTAAAGTTAACCAGAATACAGCATAAATACTCCCTTCCTAGTGAAGAATTAGATCCTAGGATAGTGAGTCAATAGTGGATAGTGAACTGCTCCCGTCTATTTCTTGGGTGGGAAGGGAGTATGTTACTAATCGAGACATATTTGTATAATTGTGACTTTATGGCTAAAACTTCTCTAGTTCAGGGTTTGCGGCGTGCTTATCAGATTGCCAGATTTGCTCAACGCCGGAGCATATCCTCGGCAACAGCTTTGGAAATATGGGATCTGCGGATTAGTCGTCGCCGCTGGCTTCAAGGCTCTCTTGCGGCAGCAGGTGGTATTTCCGCCCTAATATTGAAGCGGAAAGTTGATGCGACAACAGCACCACTACTTATTGTGGGAGCGGGGATTGCGGGATTGACAGCGGCTTACTATTTGAATAAGGGGGGTGTAACAGTCCGCATCATCGAAGCCAGCAATCGGGTTGGTGGCAGGATGCTCAGTCAAACTAAGGCACTCGGCACGGAAAGCACTGTAGAATTAGGCGGCGAGTTTATCGACTCTGGGCATAAAAATATTCGGAAGTTGGCTCAGGAACTAGGTTTAGTGGAAGTCGATCTATTTGCCACAGATCGCGGGTTGACTAAAGATGTCTGGTTTTTTAAAAACCGATTAGTTACCGAACAAGAATTAGTTAGGGCATTTATTCCCCTCGTCAAACAGATCGATCGGGATGTTAAAGCCATCGGTGAGGTAAACTATAAATCGACCAATCCTCGCGCCATTAAACTCGATCGCATCTCGATTAAAACTTATCTCGATCGCTATTGTCCCGATCCGATCTTACGACGATTTATTGAAGTTGCTTACACTAATGAGTATGGATTAGAAGTCGATCGTCAGTCGTCAATTAATTTATTACTATTAATCGGTAAAGATCCAGATAAAATCGAAATCTTTGGTAGTAGCGACCAACGATACCAGATTCGTGGTGGTAATCAACAAATTATCGATCGATTAGCAGCCAAATTTAGCAGTCTCATCGAAACTAATACCCAGTTAGAATCAATCCGTAGTAATAACGATCGCTATCGCGTCAGTCTCAGGCAAGGTGGCATGAGTAAGGAATATACATTCGATCGAGTTATTCTAGCATTACCATTTAGCATCCTCAGGCAAATCGATCTAGGTGTCAAATTACCTGCTGTCAAACAAGCTGCTATTAAAGAATTGGGCTATGGTACAAATACTAAATTAATTACCAGCTACAGCGATAAGCTATGGCGTAATAAGTACAAATCTAACGGTCAATCCTTTAGCGATCTAGATACTAGTGAAACTTGGGATTCAAGCCGAGGTGCAGAGACTAAAACAGGTACTCTTACTAGTTTTAGCGGTGGTGAATTAGGTGTAAGAATAGGTAGATCTAAACCTGGAGAAGTAGCTAGTGAAATAACTAAGCAATTAGATCTAATCTATCCAGGAGTAAAAGGTCTATCCTCAGATCGATCGATCGTTACTAATTGGATCGATCGTCCTTTTTCACGAGGTTCCTACTCCTGTTATTTAGTCGGACAATGGACGAAATTTGCGGGTGTAGAAGGTGAAAGAGTGGGCAATCTCTTTTTCATCGGTGAACATTGTTCGATCGATGCTCAAGGCTATATGGAAGGGGGATGTGCAACTGGATTAGTAGCAGCAGAAACCATTTTGAAAGAGTTGAAATAACTCACTCAGATCCCCGACTTCTTGGAGAAGTCGGGGATCTGCCCTCACTAGTTATTTACGAATACTTGCTTGAGCTTTGGTTTTAGGTGGCTGATGTGCTGACGAACATAGTTCGGCTAGTTCACAATCGGGACAATTAGGTTTTCTGGCATTACAAATAGCCCTACCATGATAGATCGTCATGATTGAAAAGTTCTCCCAATCTACTTGAGGTAAGAACTTCATCAAATCTTGCTCGATTTTAATCGGATCTTGATGCTTAGTCAAACCAATTAAATTAGTCAACCGTTTAACATGGGTATCGACAGTGACACCTTGAATGTTCCCAAAGGCATGAGCAGAAACTACATTTGCCGTCTTCCTCGCGACTCCTGGCAATGTGAGTAACTGTTCCATTAGTTGAGGAACTTCACCATTAAATTCCTCGACGATCTTACGACAAGCACCTTGGATATTTTTAGACTTATTATGATAAAATCCAGTCGATCGCACTAATTCTTCAATATCTAGAATATCTGCATACGCCATCGCGCGCGCATCAGGAAATCTCGCAAATAATGCTGGCGTAACTTTATTCACTCGCTCGTCGGTACATTGAGCCGAAAGAATCGTCGCGACCAATAATTGAACGGGTGTTGTATAATCTAAACTACAAGTGGCATCTGGATAGAGTCGTTTTAGCCTAAGCAATACTTCTAATGCTCGTTTCTTCTTGGATGTCCACTGGCGATCGATACTCATTTCTTCGTCTTGATTTGGGTAAGGTAGATAGTAGATTACTAAATATAGCGATCTTGACTAGTATGTATCTAAAATTATAAGCCAATGACTAAATTTGTAATATTTACTGGTATTTCGATCGCGTTGCTAAGCTATGTGTTTTTTGGAGTTGAATTTTTTGTACCAGCTCCAGTCCAAGATTTTATAAAAGTTGCTTTTGGGACTGGATCTAAGTATGGCATTTATGAGGGGATGAATAGTGATGATGCCCAACGAAAACTCTACTCCCAGGGCTTTAAAGATGTCGTCGGTAAGAATGAATTAACTGGTAGTACGACTAAATATTTTCAAAAAGGTCGAGTATCCATTAGGATTCAATGGAGTCATAAAGTTGCTCCGAACAATCCCTCTGGCACTATCAAAACGATCGCTATCGATGAGGGCCGATCTTAAAGATCGACATCTTCTTTGCTAATTTGCGCCCATTCACGATCGGACAATGGCTGAATCTCTAATTTTATCTGAAAATGACTTTCGGCTGCCTTGGTAAGAGCACCAATAATCTGGGGAGTAGTGAACTGTAACATTGGTGCAGATGGTAAAGAGATCGATTCACCAAATACTCGTTCAAATAACTCTAAATCTGGATTGAGTCGCATCGAACCATGTTGAAGAACTGCACCAGATCTAATTAGTTGGGCACTACCAATGAGCTTATAACCATCCGCACAAACTAGATCTGCGCTTGTCGCCGTGCCAAAACAATTGGGATTGTGAATATAACCCGTTTCTGCTGTACCATATCCTAATTCGACACCGATCGATCTCCAGCCATCGATCAGAAACTGACAAATTTGTTGATATACTTCCACTCTTTTACCAACAAATCCCGATCCGACAAGGGCATAAGTCAGATCTCCTTGATGCAATACTCCGCGCCCACCAGTCGGACGTTTGACAATATCTACAGGGCGTTGGCGCAGCCTCTCCGTTGGAGAATCGTGCCATACTAGAGATTGCCAATGTTCGGGATAGTGGCGTTGGTGATACCCTAGAGAGATTGTCGGCTGCGACCAAGTATAGAAGCGTAATGTCGGTGGGATTTGTCCTAAAGTGTGTTGTTGCAATAACCACCGATCGATCGACATTTGAATATTTCCGGTAGTTTCAATCGGTGGGATTAGTCGCCAAGTTGGATCTAAATTAGTCAATCGATTGCGCTCCAAGTCAATACCAGATTCTTTATTCTGCTATATTTACAACTAGAGTAGTATCGATTCTCCTGACGGAGAGTCTACGCCAAAGAGCCAACGCATATGGTCGCACCCATCTTTACTTCAACTACTGCCGAGATTATCTATCCTGACTGCGACGGCAATCCAATGTCCGACAATACCAAACAATTTCGGTGGATTGTCACCATCAAAGAAAATCTTGAGCTTATATACGCCGAAAATCCTGATGTATTTGTCGCGGGAGATTTATTGTGGTATCCAGCCGAAGGTAATAATACCATTCGCCAAGCACCTGATATCATGGTCGCGATCGGCAGGCCGAAAGGTGACAGAGGTTCTTACCAGCAATGGAAAGAAGCCGGAATTGCGCCGCAAGTTGTGTTTGAAATTTTGTCTCCAGGCAGTCGACTGGCAGAAATGCAGCGGAAGTTAAGTTTTTACGATCGCTATGGCGTAAACGAGTATTATATCTACGATCCCGATCGGATTGATTTTGCTGGTTGGATGAGAGTTGATGGTAAATTAGAATCGATTGAAGAGCCACAGAGCTGGGTAAGTCCATTGTTAGCAATTCGGTTCGATCTCGAACCCGATACTCTCCAAATTTATCGCTCCGACGGTCAACCCTTCCTTAGTTTTGGCGATCTCGATCTGCACCGTCGAGCTGCCGAACAGCGGGCCGATACTGCCGAACAGCGTGCAGACACTGCCGAACAGCGTGCAGTTACTGCCGAGCAACGTGCAGCCACATTAGCGACAAAACTACAGGAATTGGGGATCGATCCTGCAAATTTATAATTGTTTGACAGGCAACATTCCCATGTTGCCTCTACCCTCTACCCTCTACCCTCTACTCGTGCGCCTACCCCTTCCCCAGTTTAGTATCGGTGCCAAAAATCCTCAGCATATCGCGGAGGTAATCGAGACATCTACTTGTGAATTTCTGGCTCAATGTCTGGAGCCAGAAGATCTCAAACTCGCGGTGATGCCCACCTTTGGGAGTATTGTCAAAGCTGCTGATGAAGAATCGGGCAATCAAATCCTCGCGGTGGTTTACCATGCTACCACTGCCCCGATCGATTCCGTCCATCGTGCCCGTGCGCTGGGAATGTCGCTAGATGAATTACGCGAAGAACAGCCCCAAATTTTTGCGATGCTCAAAACCGAGTTTAAAGCGGCAATCATCGGTTTTGAGGATGATAAGGGTCAAATGTATCAATATTTACCACCCCGCCCGCCTCAAATCCATCAGGGTGTATATCAGTGCGATAAGGAAGAGATTATTAGATTTAGCGAACAGTTAGAATTTCTGCGGACGCTGTTGCAGGTACAAGGGGCACCTGTGGAGGCTCTGACAGCCGCTACTATTCGCGAAATTCATCATTTACGATCGCGAGATCGATCGTGGCTAGTTACCGCCGGACGTACTGTCAGCCTCATTCTCAAGGATGATTATGATAGATTGCGCTATGTCTTATCCCAAATCCGTTGATTAGTTGACAGTTGATAGTTGATAGCTAAGTTTTAATGATAATGATTTAGTTCTTCTTTTTAAAAACTAACTATTCACCATCCACTGTCCACCATCCACCATCCACCATCCACTATCCACCATCCACCATCCACTGACTTAACCATGCGAGCCGAACAATCAAGTAACATCGACATCACCTCATATATCGATCATTCCTTGCTCGGTGCGGCGGCTACTCCTGCGATGGTGGAACAGTGGTGTGAGGAAGCACATAGATTTGGTTTTGCGGCTGTATGTGTCAATCCCTGCTATGTGCGGCAAGTTACCGCTTTATTGCACCAAAAACCGCCCCAGATTTGTACGGTGATTGGTTTCCCTACAGGTGCCACGACGACGGCAAGTAAGCTGTATGAGGCTCAGGAGGCGGTGGAGAATGGTGCCCAAGAGTTGGATGTAGTAATCAATATCGGTTGGTTAAAAGCAGGCAAAATCGATGATGTACATCGTGAGATTGCCGAAATCTGCGAAGCGACGGGACAAGGGGTAAAGGCAATTTTGGAAATGTCGCTACTGACGCAACCGGAACGAGAAATTGCCGCCCAAATCTGCATGGAAGCGGGTGCGCGGATGCTGAAAACGGGTACGGGTTGGTGTGGTGCGGTAACTGTCGAAGATGTGCGATTCCTCAAGGATCTAACTAAAGACCAAATCGGCATCAAAGCGGCTGGTGGGATCCGCACCCATCAGCAAGCGGTGGATTTGATTTTGGCTGGGGCGACAAGGTTGGGCACTTCCTGGGGGATAGATCTATTAAAACAGCGAGAACAGGATGCAAAAGCTGGTGGTTAGCAACAGCAGAAACGATCGAGCGATGCCGTCTGATGTTGTTAAGATCGATCTTGACGATGGGGTAGGTTGTCGGCTGGCTTGTTGGCACTCTGACGGAATAGATATAACGAACCTGTCAATCCTAATCCAGCTAATAATAATGCTGTAGTTTGATACCACCCGATCGATCTTGGCGATCGCGATGATGGGATAATAGCTAAACTGGGTGTAGATTTGCTTTTATCGATCCCAGTTAGTTCCAAATTTCCCGAATAATCAAGTCGATCGATCGGGATGCGATTGCTCGAAGTTGGAGGTTTCCATGCCCGTGCGCCAACTTCAGTTTCATTGGGAATGAATTTCTCAAACAAACCTGGCGCAATCTGGATATATCCACGATTGACAAATCGGACGGCATCACAAATTTCCTGGGCGGGGGCACCTTTGAGAATGTAGCCATTGGCACCAGCATGAATCGAATCGGCGACATATTCATCGCTATCATGACTGCTAAGTACTAAAATTTTGGTTTTTAGCGAACTGTGGGAAATAATTTTGGTAGCGAGGACACCATCGATATCGGGCATTTCCATATCCATGAGGACGACATCAGGAATGAGTAATTTCACCTGCTCGATCGCATCATAACCATTGTCTACCATTCCGACGATCTCAAAGTCCGGCTCAGTCTCAAGTAGAGACTTCAGCCGTTCCCGAATGCTCTTCTGGTCATCTACCAGGAGAATGCGAATCATGTCCAATTCCTTAGATTTGTGATACTTAACTAATAACCAGCTCTGGTTCACTTATTCGATCGATCTACCCTCACAACCGGACGAAAATCGATCTCGATCTCTTATTTACTAATATTATTACCGATTTAGACTGTCGCACGATTGAAATCAATAAATTTGACTTCCGCCACACAATTCGCGGTTCAGCTATTAGACCTCCTGCGAAAGTGACAGCAAAATATTTTTTAATACTGTTTTCGTCCAAAACTTCCCCTAAAGCCTAAAGCCTAAAGCCTAAAGCCTAAAGCCTAAAGCCTAAAGCCTGACTTTCGCAGGAAGTCTATTGCCTAGTTCCTCAAACTGTTGCCAACACATCAATAGTGCTCGTGGTACATGAAAACAACCTTTCCATTTACCACCTTTGAGATCCAATAATACTTCACCCTGGCGGTTGAGATAACCAAACCACTCCCCGTATTCGGCATCGGCAAAGTGTGTCCAGGTATATTCATGCACTCGTTGATACCAAGTCCAACATTCTTCCCTCCCTGTGAGCCGATAACCCATTGCCAAGGCGACGAGAGTTTCGACATGTACCCACCACAGCTTTTGGTCCCACTCTAATTGTTGAGGTGGATGACCATCAGCATCCATGAAATAATAGATCCCGCCGTAGCGCTCGTCCCACGCAAAATTGAGGATATTTAACACCACATCTACCGCTTGGTTTATCGTGGCTAAATCCTGGCGACGGTTAGCGATATCCATGATAAACCACATCGCTTCGATCCCATGTCCAGGATTAATCGATCGACCTTCAAAACAATCGACATGACTACCATCGGGGGCAACATTTTCATACATCAATCCGCGCTGATCCAGAAAGTCAGTCATTACTTCCCGCACAGTCAGATCCAAAACTCGGTCGAGTTCCTCACTCGGCAATAGCCACGCCATTTCTAGCGTAAGGTTAGCCAAAATCATCGGTACGGCTAGAGATTTGAGCGATCGAGTCCCAGGATATGTTTTATTATATCGACCCTTGGGATCGTCTTTGCGCCGCAATACATTTTGATAGGCTTGGAGCGCGATATCTTTTCCCCAAGATTCACCATCGGCGAGGGCATATTGACTAAAAGCCATCGCGGCAAAACAGTCAGAGAAGATGTTGTAAGGCTGCACAAGGGGCTGTCCCGATCGATCGAGTGCAAAATACCAATTACCTTGAGGATCGCGCCCATGCTCGGCGAGAAAATTTGCGCCATGTCCGGCAATCTTTAGCCATTCACTCCGCTGTTCCACCCGATTGTACAACATCGAGAATGTCCAAACTTGGCGATTTTGGAGCCAAATAAACTTATCGGTATCGTAGACTTGTCCCGATCGATCGAGACAAGTAAAATAACCACCCTGCTCCCAATCAATCGAGTTTTGCTCCCAAAATGGCAATACATTATCCAGCAGTGTATCTTTGTAGAGTTTTGCTAGTTGTTTGAAGTCGTAGTCCATGATGTATGTATTTTTTCTAGAAATTAGTTAGATCGTTCCACTAAATGAGCATAATAAGAGCATCTTTATTTTTTTGCTAAATTTGAAGGAGTAATAAATGAAGTTAAAGTCTTGGGCATCAATTATGAGTATGGCAGTGAGTGGAATCGTAGCTGGCGAAATCGAGCGAGTTGGAGCGATGACGATCATCTACGATGGGGCTGCTGGCACAACGCCTAACTCATATACGTCCAACCCGAGTGGTGACAAGTTAAGAAAAACCGAGGTTTGTCAAGGGGAGAAAGAAAAGATGTCAAACTCAGACTAGCACAGAGTTAGAACCGAGTTTGACCCATGCCCAAAAAGCGGACAACAAATCGTGACCATGCCAAGCGA
>NZ_JBGSQZ010000310.1:0-8353 GCF_041737865.1 Chamaesiphon sp. | reverse complement strand
CTCACGCCTTTTCCTTGGCTTCAAATCCCTCCGGCTTTTGCTTCTCACAAGAAACGTAAAAAGTTAGATAGGCTAATTGAGTTTTCTAAGGTCGTTTTATTTTCTTATTCTTGAATAAAATACTTTTCTGCACCACTAAGGCTATTCCCTCAGCTTTGAAAGCTTTCTTCCAATCTCTGATAAAACTTTTGCTTACGCCTAATATTTGTGCTATTGTTTCACCTGATTGTCTCTCGATCGACATTTTAATAGCCAATGCTCTCTTTAATTCTCTTGGATCTGGATTGCTCTTAATTAAATTCACCAGATCGGTTATTTTGTTATATTCTTCTTGCTGTTTTATTAGTGGATTGTTCATTACTTAAATATTGTCGATCGACAGTTAGATAATATTGTACTATAAAACAAGCTTCTCAAATAGGATTGCTATAGCTCAGAACATGGATATGTAGGTTGGGTAGAGCAAGGCGAAACCCAACACACTCAACCAAAGTTTCCTTCATCCATTAGACGACGTTTTAAGTCGGCTCAGTTGCTCCTTGGAGAATCGATGGCTTCTAGCTTCGTTTCGGCACCGCTGTGGGATTAGAAACCCCCGCTAGTGCAGCAAAGTCCGCCTAAAGCTGTACTCATCCCAGTCTGCGTAGGCGGACTTTGCATTCCCAGCAGCGATTTCAATCGCTGTGCTGTGCTGTGCTGCGTTTTCCTAACCTTGAATATTAGGTAACTGAGAAGTCAATAATCGATCCATCCAGCCCTCGAAATAAGCCATATTTACAGATTTTTCGCGGGGATCTTGGCTATCTAGATGATGGGGAGCCAAACCTAAAATCGTGGCACTGGTGACACAATACATCGACTTTTGAAAACTTAGACAGATTTTGACCAATAAATCATCTTCTTGGCGTTTGGTATTTTGATACATTTCATGTAGATAAGGTGGGATATAATGCCGCATATCTTGCATTAATAAAGTAGGTGGAATCCCCGCACCACCGATCGGTAGTGCATCTGCATACAAAGCTCCGTAGGTAAAATCTGCTTGTGGTACTGGGATTTGATGGGCTTGAGCATTATAAGAAACCACACCCAAAAACGGCGTACCGCGAAAGAAAATGGCTTCGACATAGGGCACCGCGACATCCATCAAAAACGTTAGCTCTGCTGACTTGGGTAAAATATCGTAAGATCTGTCGTCGATTTCGACAGCATAGGTAATCGGATTGCCTGCCGCCGCCACCAGTCCCACTTTAATCCAATCCACCACTTCGGGAATATTGGTAACTTTGCCCTGTTCGTAGGCTCTGGCTAAGGTTAGGAAAATATCGGACATTACCTCCCAGAATTGACCGAGGGCATTGTAGTAAACCGATTGACGTACTTGCTCCGGCAGAAATTCGGGGAAGAGGCGATGTAGGAGTCTAATCGCTGGATTACCTTTAATTTTGGCTTGAATCGCTGGTTCGATCAATTCTCGAAATTCTGAGGATTCAATATAATGCTCTAACTTGCCGCCACCGTGCCAGAGCATTACTTTCATGCAGTATTCGGCGTACTCATAATTAATTCGATCGTGCGATAGATGCTCGACTAATTGGTTGAATGAAACCTTGTTATTAAAGTATTTAAAGAATGGGAAAATTGTTAAGAATTCTCGATCGGCAATATGTTGCAGGTTGATTTGATAGGCATCGAGAACATAACCATAGCTGTCGAGAATGCCAACTACTTCCTTGACATTATCGGGGTTATCTGGTAGGAGGCTTTGACCATTATAGAATCGATCGATATAGGTCGCAAAACGATGACAAGAATTAATAGAAGTCATGGCTCAATTGAAGTATTCACAGTGGCAACAATAGCGGGCGGTTGGAGTGTAGCTAAAATAGTGGGTTCGCTCCAGCGGGTAATCCAACCAGGCTGAATCCCAAATAAGACGATCGCAACTGTTAAAATCATTGCTGGATAGCGTTCTCGCCAAGTTACAGACTCTAGATTTTGGACAGGTGCTGATAATCTCCCAAAGAAGGCTCGGTTAATCAGTAATAGGTAATAAACGGATGTCAAACCCGTGCCGAGCATACACAGTAGAGTTTGGACTGGGAAAACTGGAAAACTACTCCGAAAAATTAGGAACTCAGCTACGAAGCCTACCATCCCAGGAATTCCGGCACTAGCCATCACTCCCAGTACCATCAAACTACCAATTATTGGCATTCCCCGTTGTGGATTGAGTAACCCTTCCAAGATCTTGATATCGCGGGTTTTAGTTTTCTTGTAAACCACACCTACCAGTAGGAACAGCGTAGCGGAAATCAAACCGTGACTGACCATCTGAATCATCGCCGCCGAAAAACTGAGCGCGGTATTCGCTGCCGCCGCTAGGAGAATATAACCCATGTGGCTGACAGAACTATAGGCAACCATCTTCTTCATATCTGTCTGCGCGATCGCCATCAATGCGCCGTACAATACACTGACGATCGCCCATACTGAAATCCACGGTGCGGCAATTTGCCAAGCTTCAGGAAACAGCCCCACACAGAAGCGTAAGATGCCGTAGGTAGCCAGCTTGAGCAGGACTCCAGCAAGTAACACCGAAATCGGTGTCGAGGCTTCTACGTGGGCATCTGGTAGCCATGTATGAAATGGGAATAGCGGCATCTTGATCCCAAAACCTAACAATAACGCTCCCAATAGTAAAAACTGTTGACTCAACGGTAACGCATGAGCCAGAGCGGGATCGTAAGTAAAGCTACTGCTACCACCAAACCATGCCAGCCCCAAAAATGCCGCTAAAATTAAGGCACCAGATAGAGCCGTATAGATTAAGAACTTAGTCGCAGCATAGGCGCGTTTTTGACCGCCCCAGATCGCAATCAGCAGATACAGTGGGATCAATTCCAGCTCATACGAGATAAAGAACAGCAGAAAATCTTGAGCTAGGAACACTCCACTTACCGCAGCATTTAGCAACAAAATCAGGCTGTAGTAAAGGCGCGATCGATCGATCTTTTCATCGCTGCTATAAATTGCCACCCAAGTCAATAAGCTATTGAGAGCCACCAATGGCAACGACAAACCATCAACCCCAAGCCGATAGGACAATCCTAGCTCATCGATCCAATTGAGATTTTCTACGAACTGCATACTGGGGTTGCTCAGATCGAACTTTGTCAACAACAACACCGTCCAACCAATTACCGCTACTGCTATCCACAAAGCAAACTCGCGAGTTTGCTTTGGGGGCAGACTAGCAGCCAGAACTGCTCCTAGTAAAGGAACTATTAATAAAACACTTAGCACGATCGAATCAGCCTTAAACAGTTGACAGTTGATAATTGATAGTTGACAGTTGAGGAGATTTAAACTCCGCTACAACTATCGAGCTTAAAACGATAAAAACAACCAAGCAACCGTCGCACCCATGACTCCAATCCCGATCGTAATCGTGAGTACATAGTTTTGCATCTGACCGGAGGTACCGTATTTTAAGCTTTCACTACTTAGAATCGTGGCAAAACCAACTAAATTGACCAAACCATCTACCACATAGCGATCGATCCAAGCCGTTACTTGAGAGAGTTGATAAACCGACCACACCACCGTTTTATCGTAAAGTTTTTCCACATAAAAATCATAAGTCAACAGTTCTTGCACCCAAGGTAGAGATAGTTTGACAGGCGATCGATCGGTTCTAAAATACAACAATCCACCCACCAGAAATCCCAGCAAACTAGACAGGCTAATCGAACTAAATTCCCACAAGTTAATATTATCTAACTCCGGCAGCAGCGCAAACCGCCACATGGCTACAGGCGTTATCAGCGTGAGAACTGTCAAAAATACCATCGGTAATGCTAACGGCCAAGGTACCTCTGGTGCGCGTCTAGTCTTAGGTTGAGTTGTGCCCAAGAACACCAAGCCAAATACCCGCGTCAGATTAAATGCAGTCAAACCATTTACTAATAAAATCACCCCGATCGCCCACGGATAATCCAGCCACAGAGCCTCAAATCCCGCCTGGAATGCCCAAAAACCAGCTAATGGGAAAACACCAGTCATCGCTAATCCACCCACAATATAGGCGATCGTCGTCGCTGGCATACTTTTGCCCAACCCGCCAAACTCCGTCACATCTTGATTATTGGTGGTTAAAATAATACAGCCGACGCTCATAAACAGTAGAGCTTTGGCGATCGCATGAGCAAACAATAAGATCAAAGCAAAACTAATCCACTTTGCGCCGATGGCAATAAATACCAAGCCTAAATAAGCACTGGTTGTATAGGAAATAGTCCGCTTGATATCAATCTGAGCGATCGATACTAGCGTGGCACCGATCGCCGTCACCGTCCCAATTACCATCAAAGTAGTCGTGACTACCGGAGACAGATACAAAATCGGGTGGACTTTAATCAAAATGTACGCTCCACCAGTCACTACGACTGAGTTACGGAGAATCGAAGCCGGATTGGGGCCTTCCATCGCTTCATCCAGCCACAGGTGGAGTGGAAACTGAGCGCACTTACCGATCGGCCCAGCAATCAAAGCTAGACCGATTAGAGTAGCCGTCGTGGGTGAGATATCAGTAGTTTCACACCACTGATACAGATCGTCAAAATCTAAACTTCCAGCAATACTCGATAGGGCAATTACCCCAGCAAACAGCACGATATCTCCAGCCCGCTTGGTCAAAAAAGCATCCCGAGCAGCTTTGACAACTAAAGGTTGAGCGTACCAAAAACCCACTAGTAAGTAAGTAGAAAGAGTCAGTAATTCTAGCAACCCGTAGCTGACTAGCAGTGAATTACTAATCGCCACCGCACTCATCGCCCCTTCAAAGAAACCGACCAAAGCAAAAAATCTTGCCAGTGCCCAATCCTTCTCCATATACCCCAGCGCGAACACCTGAGCGAGTAAACTCAGCACCGTTACGGACTCCATTGCCGCAACATTCAACGCTGACAACTCAAAAGTCAAATTCAACTCTAATCCAGCAACTGTCCACCAGTTAACTACAATATGATAAGGTTCATGGTTCCAAACTAGTTGTAGCAAAACCGTGCCATGAACAAACGCGATCGTCGTCATTAAAATATTGATGTACGCTGCTGGTCTCGGCCCAGTCCGGCGCACCAATCTAGTCATCCACGGAATACTTAGAATAGCCCCCACAAAGCCATACCCAGGTATCCACCACCCAGTGTCTAGCAACATCTGTTCCATAAATTATGCCTAATTCTCAAATACAAATGTTAATTGTGTTGTGCGTTTTAATTATCTTAATAGATACTTAAAAATTGATTGTCAAGCCAGTTTTGAGCAGTTAAAATCGCCTGCTGAAAGTAGCGAACTACAGTATTTTAAAATTAGGTCGGAAACTCTAGTATATTTTAAGCTTTTAACCATTATCTATCAGAGCAGTGTCGATGAACACAATTTGCTATTCAAGTTCCGATCCGCGATCCCCGCTATTTGCCTACCGTCAGTTTCGCCGACTGGAGCGACCCATTTGCTAGTTTTGCTGGGTTCAGATTAGCGCAAAAAGTCAGCAACTGAGCTGGTGAGTATCAGCCCAACTTATGTCCACAATCATAAAGAATAATTTTGTATTATATTGCCAAACCGAACACCCGAACTGTATTGTTGAGTGTAACGTTAGTGCGATTTTTAGGCTTGGCTGACTCCAAACCTGTCTAGCTTGAGCTTTTTGGCGACTGCCAAACCTAAATCGATTAAATTTATTGAAAAAAATATCCAATCAATCGACTGACATCTGAGGATTGCTGCTGGATGTCCATTGCAGTTGGCACTTCGCACGTCAGCATCGCTCCACTGTAAAAAGGATGCTGAATAATTATAATATGATTTACAAAAGAAGGATTTAGATTGTGATAGTAGCCCAGAATAACGTTACTGCTTCGCCACCTACCCCGTGGTCGAAGAGCTTGACAGAGCCAGACATTCACCATACTGCTTACGTCCACGCTTTTTCTAACATCATTGGTGATGTGCGGATCGGTGAAAATGTGATGATCGCGCCAGGGATTTCCATTCGGGCAGATGAAGGCGATCCCTTTTCGATCGGTGCCAATACTAATATTCAAGATGGGGTCGTAATTCACGGACTAGAACAGGGTCGAGTCGTCGGTGATGACGGTACCTCATACTCTGTCTGGATTGGAAAGAATACCTCGATCACCCACATGGCACTGATTCACGGCCCCGCTTATGTTGGCGATGAGTGCTTTATTGGCTTTCGTTCGACCGTATTTAATGCCAAAGTCGGCGATGGTTGTGTCGTGATGATGCACGCCCTGATCCAGGATGTCGAGATCGCTCCAGGCAAATATGTCCCATCGGGAGCCATTATTACCAATCAACAGCAAGCCGATCGACTTTCAGACGTACAGCCTGACGATCTCAAGTTCGCCTCGCATATCATTTCTATCAATGATTCTTTACGTTCTGGATATCGCTGTGCTGATGATATCGAATGTATCACACCATTACAAGAAGCGATCGATATATCCACTTCGGGCTTGTATGGGATTGCTAGAGCGGCTACTCTTCAAGCTTCCAGCTCTACCCACAGATCCAATCTTCACCCTGATGTCGTCACGAATGTTCGTAGTTTACTAGCCCAGGGATATGCGATCGGTACCGAACATGCCAACAAGCGTCGGTTCCAAACCAGCTCCTGGACTAGCTGTGCGTCCTTTAATTCCGATCGGGAAGTCGAGATCCTCGATGGTTTAGAAGCTTGTCTCCAAGAGCATCGTGGTGAATATGTCCGACTGATCGGGATCGATACCAATGCCAAGCGGCGGGTACTCGAAACCATCATTCAACGACCTGGAGATGTCCCCGCCGCGACCCAGACGCATCGCTCTGAGTCCCCACTGCTGCACAATGTTACCGCTTCCTTGAGCCAGCCTAGCTCTGCTCCAGCCATCAGCCACCACCCACACTCCAGTAACACTCCAGATACCGAGGTAGTCAAGATAGTTCGGCAACTGCTCGCCCAAGGCTGCCAAATTGCCGTAGAACGTGCTGACAAGCGGCGGTTCCAAACCAGCTCCTGGACTAGTTGCGATCGAATTGAGTCCCAGAATGAGGCAGCGATTTTAGCCGTAATTTCCGACTGTATCGCCGACAACCCCAACGATTATGTCCGCGTCATCGGTGTAGATGCCCACGCCAAACGTCGCGTAGCTGAAAAAACCGTCCACCGCCCAGGGCAATCGATCGGTTCCAGTAGTAATACCAGTGCCAGTAGCCCCGCTCATCCTAGCAGCAATGGTCATGCCAGTAGCTCTAGTAGCCACAGCAGTAATACTACTACCACCAACACAGCCCTAACTATTGATGTAGTAGAAACTATCTCCCGTTTAGTCGCTCAAGGTTGCGCGATCTTCACCGAATTTGCCGACGAGCGTCGCTACAAGAGCAACGCCTGGGAAACTGGCGGTCAAATCTCTGGTAACAATGCCTCAGAAATCGTCCGTTCCTTGGATTCGATCGTCAATGAGCGGAAAAAGTCTTATATCCGCCTCATCGGTGTAGACCAAAAAGCACGGAAACGCATCATCGAAAAGATCGTTCATCGCCCTACCAAATAGCCCAAGCCATTTCGGGTACCCCCTCCGGGTTCTGCCCACACAAACAAAATCCGCAACCCCCAAATTCTATTCGTCTACCGATTTGCTAAGTACTGGTATTTAGCAAATCGGTATCCCGAACTTGCGTTATGCAGCCCCAACGAGTGTGCTCACAAGCACTACAAATAACCTGTAGAGGTGCCCCTCATCGGTACAGATTGTGGCAATAACAACACTTATGTGTTAATAAAATCAAGAAGTAAACCCGATCGAGCGATCCCCAAGTCGAGCGAAAGATCGACTCATAAAACTTTCTGATACTTAACTTAACAAATTAAAATTGTTGCTTATGTTGCCAAAGGGCAACGTCTCAGTCTATGCTTGACTTTAGCGGATGCGTAGTGCTGAATTTTTAATAGACAAAAGTCTATGGAAACAATTAGTGTATTCTACTAAATATCAATTAAAAGCGAGGATTCGCTTGCGTCGCTAATCACAAATTTAATCTAAGGAATAAAAATATATGTCTATTGCCGTGGGAATGATTGAAACCAAAGGTTTTCCTGCTGTTGTGGAAGCTGCCGATGCCATGGTCAAAGCCGCACGAGTCACACTAGTCGGCTATGAGAAAATTGGTAGCGGTCGGGTAACTGTCATTGTCCGTGGTGATGTCTCTGAAGTACAAGCTTCCGTATCCGCAGGTGTGGCATCCGTTAAGCGCGTCAATGGTGGTGAAGTTCTTTCCACAC
>NZ_JBGSQZ010000307.1:0-5702 GCF_041737865.1 Chamaesiphon sp. | reverse complement strand
GTTATTATGGTCGGGGATTGTGCCACCAGATCGAGCAAAACAACTGGTAGAGCGACTTTTTCAGCCCGATTTATGGTGTGGTTGGGGGATTCGGACACTTTCTGCCAAACATCCTGCCTACGATCCGATCGGTTATCACACTGGGAGCGTGTGGGCACACGATAACTCATTCATCGCTACTGGGCTAAAACACTACGGCTACCATGCCGAAGCTAACCGGATTGCCGAGGGGATTTTTGCGGCTGCGAGTATGTTTCAATCCAACCAGATGCCCGAATTGTTCGGTGGGATCGATCGATTACCCGAAAAATTTCCCGTTCCCTATGTGGATGCCAATATCCCCCAAGCCTGGGCAGCAGGCGCGATGCCGTGGCTAATTAGCAGCATCTTGGGACTCGTTGCCGATGCACATCATCACCGATTGCAAGTCCAGCCAGTGCTACCAGACTGGTTGCCAGATCTACATCTCACCCATCTAAATGTGGGCGATGCCACTGTCGATTTACGATTTTGGCGGGAGGGTGAGCAAACGCAATGGGAAATTACGCACCTGAAGGGAAAGTTAGATGTAGCCACATCAAAGATCGATATTTATTAGTTACCAAAAATCATGAGCACATATCCAAATTTTCAACAAATAGTTACTCAGTTCTTGGGTCTAGGTATAATCTTTATTATTCTGCATTTTGGGTTACACATTCCTGCTCTCAATCTATTTTTATTTTGGATATTACCATTTTCTTTAGTGCAATATAGTTATTTATTTTTAAATTTATTTACCGTCAAGAAATCTAAATCATAAGGTATAGATAATCTTGAATTAATTTATATAAAAAGACGCATAATAAATTAAATATTTTCTGCTTTAATTAAAGTATCAGATAAAATAACTCAATTTGAATAATGATTGCAGAACTTACTAAAGTACGCAGTTTTCATCGTCATCAACAGGTGAGCTTTATCGGCGGAGAAGGAATTATCCGCAACTTTAAATATGAAAACGGAACTTGGAAATATCTGGTCGAGATGCCGCTTGCTATACCTATACCTATATTTGGCAGAGTAGGCGCAGAAACTATAGTGTTACTAGATGAAGTAGAACTAGATTTAATCGGAAATTAACTTGATAGTAATTGAACCTAAAATTGATAATTCGCTCATTCAAATAGATTTATCAACGCAAGTTCCATCTGGAGCTGGGATGCTGATGCTCAGAACTTACCGCGAAGTGCTACCGAGAGTTCGGCAATATTTAGAATTATGGCAGCAAGAAGCTGAAAGAATTCCTAATCCCGAACTACGTAAGCAAGCCTTATTAAGTATTGAAAGCAAAGCATTCCACTGTGAAGGTGGCTCGATTTATGGATTACTCGCTCAAGACCAAATTGAGCCAACAATCCGCTTTATAGTTGCTTATCAAACAATTTGTGATTATTTAGATAATCTTTGCGATCGCAGCACTTCACTAGATCCCAGAGATTTCCATACTTTACATCAAGCCTGCATCCACGCCTTGACACCCGATGCTGACTGCATTAATTACTATCAGTTTCGTCAAGAACAAGACGACGGTGGCTATCTAATCAAACTAGTCCAAACTTGTCAAGCTGTATTAAAAAACCTGCCGTCCTATCGAAGCGTTGCTCCTTGCTTATATGAACTAGCAGATCATTATTGTAATTTACAAGTCCATAAACACGTCCAAGTTCAGGAGCGAGTTCCGCGTTTACAAGCATGGTTTGAAGAACATCGAGATCGACTTCCCGAACTGAGTTGGCATGAATTTTCAGCTTGTACTGGTTCGACTTTAGGAATTTTTTGTCTGGTTGCCTATGCTGGCAATCCAAACTGTTCTGAGGAACTAGCTACCGAAGTGAAAAATAGCTACTTCCCCTGGGTTCAAGGACTACACATCTTACTCGACTATTTAATCGATCGAGCAGAGGACAGCATTGGCGGCGATCTGAATTTTTGTGATTATTATGATAGCGAACAAGAAATAAGCGAACGGTTTATTTACTTTCTAAAAGCAGCAGATCGAGCTGTTGCTCAGTTACCTCATCCACACTTCCATCGCACGATTAATCGAGCTTTACTGGGTGTTTACCTCGCCGATCCAAAAGTTAACGCTCAAAAAAATGTGAAAATAATTGCTAATAAAATTCTTCACTCTTGTGGTGGTTTGGCATTCTTTTTTCTTGGCAATGCTCTAGTTATGGCTCAAATTCGGGATCGATGGAAAATGTCATTTAGCCCATAATCTCAGAGAATTAGGTAGTTAGGATAGGGATTTCGATCCCCGTTCTCTATTTGCGTAAAAATCTTACTATGCTTATCTATCATGCCAGAATCAGATTCAACAATTGCATCACCATCACAGTCAAGATCGCAGCAGCAATTACTAACTACTTGGCAGGGATCGAACATCGGTGCCCTCAATCACCAGGATCTCCTATTACTCACTATCCTCAAACAATCTCAGGGAGCAGTTGAGGCACTTAGCCCTATAAATACTGCACTCAAAATATTACAGTTACAGCTTCGATCGTATGATTTGCTTTTATCCGATCTAGGACTGCCAGAGATAGATAGTTGGGCATTAACTACCGAATCTAGCGGGAATATTCCAGCCATAGCATTGGCAGGTTATGGGATCGAGCGAGATCGGAACATAGCTTGGTTACTCGGATTTCAAATGTTGCTATCTAAACCAATCGAGCCAACACAACTAGTCTCAAAATCGCGATGATTGTGGTTCTGACTGATAAGGATTGCGATCGCTACAGCTATTGAATAATTAACATCCAGTTTCTTAAACTTATCAGGATTCTTAAATGTCTGGACAACTATGTTGGCTTCCCAATTTTAGCTCTAATGGAAAACTAGCTTTGCACCTGCGCCTAGAACCTTTTCATCCCTGGAAACCTTATACGGCTTTTCCTGGACTTTGCATTCCCGATTATCCAATTGCGGGAGGCTCTAAGGGTTGGGCGACTTGTCAAAAGCTCCTATCTACTGGATGGACGGCGATCCCTACCAATCGATCGCGAAGCTCTTTTGATGAACCGATTAACAGCTTGATGAATGGATTGTCCGCTCAAGAGGTTCCACCCACAAGTTACAATGAGTTGATTCATCAATTGCCCTTCCTTCTCGATCCTGAGAGTAAAAATTAGAGCGATCTACTCGACAAGCAAAGAGTATTCCTATTCATTAGGGGTACTCTTTATTAATTGGAATAGCTTGCCAGAAATCTAATTATTTGATTAAATTCATCTAACAAATAAGGTCTTACTAAAATAGATTTTAATTTGAATGCAACGACCATAGAACGAGCATAAATTCTCTATACATATTGACGAGCTAATCAAGGTTAAAACTCATCCAGTTGAAAGTTATTAAGATATGTATAGAATTGTCATGATATAGATAAGTTAGTTTAACTGAGCAGTTAGATGTTGGCCCCATCCTAGATTTAACAAATAACAACGGCAACGCACCGAGCAGATTCTACTCTACTAACCCAATTTATTATTCGTTAATTATTAATTAAACTAACCCATGACTATAATTTGCCTTACTCTAACTTGGGGAATGATATTTAGTATTTTTTGGGCTTTTGCCTATTATTGGAAGACCGGATTTATGCTAATTAAACAGCTGCATCAGGTTCCCTGTTATGACTGTAAGTATTTCGTTAATAGTCGTTATCTAAAATGCACTGCTAATCCTCAGATTGCCTGCTCGGAATTAGCTATTGATTGTCACGATTATCAAGCTCAAATCAGCAAATAGTCTACAGATAGATAAATAAGTTACCTAAAGAACGTAGGAAGACTCGATTAGCGGCTTAATGAATTGGAATAACACATGAAAACAAAAAATGTAAAACTCGAAAGTTTGAAAGGTAAGAGTATGAAGACTCTCAAGCACTACAAACTCGATGCAGCTATCCCGCCATATGAAACTTATCTCGACCAGACCGAGCTAAGAATGTTTCAGCTTAAGAAATATCACCTCATCAGTCAAGCATATATTTTACCTATTCCATATATATGCCAAATCTACCATCTCCTCAACTTAAAGCATTTAGAAACCATTCACAAGTTCAGTCTCAAAGGTTTGAAGATTGGTAATATCGGTCAAATTGAACCGACACCAATCGGTGGAAGTATTAAATTTCAAACTACTCTAGAACCTTCACTAAATATATTGAGAGTATGGAGAAAGCCGACAATAGAAGTAGAGCTAATCTTACATACTCCTTATACAATCGAGCTAAAGATCCCCATCTATCATAATCGGCAGATTAACATCGTTTTTAATATGTTACCACTTGCTAATAATGCCCATAAGTTATTCATAGATATTTACAGTAATATAATATTTCCTAAGCCAATTTTGCAAATAATTTTACACTGTGCATCTTGCCTGACCTTGTTTGAAGATCTGCCTTATCTGAACGAATTAGCCACTGGAAATCCGCGCCGCTGGGTCAGAGCGACCAAAACATCCAATCGCGATACCATGCAGCTTTTCAAACGATTTGTCGAACTGTATGGATCTAGCCTGGAGCAACCTCAGTCGATGGGCGCGATCGAGCTACGACCCATTCCAGATCCAGCCTGTTAAATTAATTAATAACTGCTACTGCTTAAAAACAAGTACGCCATGAAGAGTTAGATATTCATACGCAACGATCGTCTGAGATCGAGACACACAGCCAGGTCACGATCGCGATAAGAATTAGGCATCACCGTGTTAAGACGAAACATAGTGAGTTGTGAAGTAGGAGTAGTTAAACAACCGCCCCTACTTAACGGTTTACAACTAGCGGTTGAAACTCGATCGTAATTCTGCTGCTTGTTGTACAGCTTGTTTAGCCTTACTTACGACTGCTCCCATCCCAAAAAATTCGTGAGTCACATTGGTATAGTTGGTGGCTTTAACACTTACGCCTTCGGTGCGTAATCGCTGCGCGTAGGCTTGTCCTTCGCTTCTCAAGGGGTCGATGTCTGCTGTAATTACGGTTGCAGGTGGTAGACCTTTTAGGCTCTTAGCTCCCAATGGGGAGGCATAAGGATTACTGCCATCAGCCGGACTCTTGAAATATTTATCCCAGAACCATTCCATCCCCAGTCGATTGAGCGGTACTTGAGGATTGGTACCAATCTCCTGATAGGAGGGCGTATCAAAGGCATAATTGGTCACGGGATAAATCAGCATGTGATGTACTGGCATTTTCCCCTGGCGATCTCGTGCCATTAGACAACTTAGTGAAATATTCTGGTTGGCAATTAGGATCGGTGTTTGAGTAGCAACTGTGCAGAAACTGCCGTTTTCGATCGGATTACTCGAACCGATCGATCGCATTAACCATTCGGATTAGCGTTTGCGCTGGTGATTTGCCGTAGGGAGAGAAGTCCGCTTTGTTGCCGCTTTCCCATTTGGAGCGCATCTGGGGCGTATCGATTTGATAATCCGACCGAATTCGGCTGGTAATATCGCGTAAGTCCAGATGCAGTTCGGCGAGGCTAGGACGACCCCAATACCAATAACCCTTATAGATTTTGTAAATCTTCAATCCAGGTTCCAGCACGAAAGTGTGCGGAATCATCGGCGTGGGATCGGGATCGGTGTACTCTTCAATCTCCAAATCTTGTTTGATTTTGCCTTGTGGGTCGTGCAAAAATGTCCAATCA
>NZ_JBGSQZ010000292.1:0-14652 GCF_041737865.1 Chamaesiphon sp. | reverse complement strand
CGATCGCGTTGCCCGTTCGATCCAAGCAAGTGAAAGTGGCTATGTTCAAGCGATCGATGACAAGCAACTGATGCAGATTGCGACCGAACACAATCTGCTCGTGCGCGTCGAGCAGCGTCCCGGTCGCTTTGTCGTCAAAGGAAGTCAACTGCTGCGTGTCTTTCCAGCCGAAAAAGTCGATAAGCAGCTTGCTGCCAAGATCGGCGATACAGTCGTGCTCGGCATCCAGCGCACCGAGGGGCAAGATCTGGAGTTTTCGATCGACCAACTGGTAGAAATCGCCGCCCGCGCCCTGTCTCCAGGAATTAACGATCCGTTTACGGCGATCCGCTGTATCGACCAGTTAAGTGCGGCTCTATGTCATTTAGTGCAGCAAGAAATCCCCTCTCCCTATCGCTACGACGATCGCCATCGGCTGCGGGTTATTGCTGACCCGCTGGAGTTTGCAGATGCGATCGATGCTGCCTTCAACCAGATTCGGCAGTACGGTCAGTCTAGTGTTGCCGTGACGATGCGGTTATTAGAGGCGATCGCCACGATCGCACCGTTTACACACCGGGAGCTAGATCGCACCGCATTAAAGCGTCATGCAGACGCGGTAGAACGTGGCAGCCATGCCGGAATTAAGGAGGAACTAGATCTCCAAGATGTAAAAGAGCGATATTTGATTGCTCTCAAAGCGATCGAGCAATGCTAATCTCTTACTCGATCGTGATTAAAGGAGTTACCGATCTCAAGTACGACCGCTGTTTTTGCAAGATTCTCAGCTTACTAATAAGTGATTGAGATACGTAATAAATTATCAGATCTAACCTCATTAAATCTAAGTAAATTCAATCATTCATAAATCTATCAATGTGATGAGGAATTGACTGAAATAAAATATGTAAATTATACATATCTGCTCCAGATATACTTTGACTGGGCACCACAGAGAATGCTCGCAAAATCAATCGAGCAAAATCAACAAATCCCATCTATTTTAAAACGGAAAAATCGCGATGAAAAATATTGTTTTAGCTAGTATTCTATCTGCAATCGCCGCTCTAGGCATGAGTAAGTCAGCTAACGCGCAAATAGCGGGGCAGAGTTCGATTGGACCATCAGTGCTGTTTGGTAATGGACAAGCCGCAATCGGGATTGATTCTAAATTTGGGATTAGCGATAATCTATCTTTACGTCCATTTGTGTATTTTGCTAATAGCGGTACGGACTTTGGTACCGCGCTTACTTACGATCTTCCACTCAGAAATACTGATAAGAACATTGTAATTACCCCCTTTCTGGGTGCTTCGATCGATGTCAGTACGGGACGGAATAGTATCACTACGGCTGGTTTAGTGGCTGGTGCCGATCTCGATCTGAGCGATAGCCTGCGGTTAAAAGCTTCGTTGATTGTACCGTTGAGTACCGATCGAGGTCAAACCACTGGTGTGACTGTCGGTGCTGGTTTCCGATTCTAAATCTTGGCTAGTTTAGGTAACTATTAGGCCGATCGCTGACGACGAACGGACGCGATCGAGACCATATTCGACTAACTACATACAGAGAGTAATTACCAGTCAATATCAGTCGATCGACGAGAATCGAGCCGGAATCCATAGCACGATCGAAGCAAGTTTTAAAAAAGTGGCGATCGAAGAAAACCCAGAGCAATTTCTATTAGTGTTGTTAGTTGTTTTGAGTATAGCGATCTTGCCACGAGTTCCGATCTGGTTGCGCCGGAGTCCCTATCCGCTACTGCTAGTAATTGTCGGGTTAGGGTTGGCTGAGGAACAAGCTCTCCAAACTGTAAAAAAGCGATCGCGCAGCTCTGAATTCTAATTGTTAAACCCCACAACCGATCGTGCCCAATATGTTTCAGTTCAAAATGTTCGCTAGCCGACAGTCATTTAATCCGGTTGACGATCGTTCGAGCTGGGATTTTTGCCAGCATCGCTCGCGCTCGCTCGCCTCAACAATTATCTGTACCGGATTATGGCTAATGATGCCGCTCGTCGGTAGAGCACAAGATACCCCTCCAGTCGTCGTACCATCACCATCTCCGCAGATCTCTACGCCGACGGATGGAGTATTTTTTGCAGATATTATCGTAAGGGGGCAGGTGATTTTACAAATTGGTAGTCTTGCCAATCTGAGTGCGAGCGAGCGCGCCAATATTATCAATCGCCGGATTGCGAGTTTTCTGGCTCAATCGCAATCGAATGGTGCGATTACCGTTCAAACCGACCCGCAGCGAGGGATTGCTACCCTCCAACTCAATAATCGGATTCTGATGACTGTAACTCAACAAGATGCCCAGGATTTTGGTGTGGGTGTGGAGGGATTGGCGCAGCAGTGGGCAACGGCACTCAATCGCGCATTTGACGAACCCCCGCTGGCGATCGATGTCGGACAACGGCTGTACGGTACGATCCGTCAGTTTCAGCGAGATAGCATCGATCGATTACCGACCATTCTAGGCGCACTGCTGACTGTGTTGATGACGATGTTTCTGGCTGGCAGTATCAAACAAATTACATTAGCAGCTTCCGAGCGGTGGGAAATCGATTACAACTCTAGAACGTTAGTAAGTCGTGTCGTATACAGCAGTATTTGGGTATTTGGTTCGATCGTCGCTCTGGGAGTGTTGGGATTGAACTTTGCAACCCTAGTTGGCACGTTAGGACTGACAAGTGTAGCGATTGGTTTTAGCTTGCGAGATATTCTCAGCAATTACTTCTCTGGCATTATTTTACTGGTATCGCGACCATTTCGGGTTGGAGACCAAATTATCATTCAAGACTATGAAGGCACTGTAACTTATATTCAACTCCGTGCGACTACACTAATTACTTACGATGGACGCACGATTTCGATTCCCAATTTACAGGTCTTTACCGCCACTATCATCAACAACACGGCAGCGGAGTTGCGTCGTAGTTCGTTGACGATTGGGATTGACTACGACACAGATATCGCGAGCGTCAAAGAGGTTATCCATCAAGCGACAATGCGCGTCGAGAGTATAGTCGCTCAACCGCCAGTGGAAATTCTCGTCAGAGAACTTGCCACCAATGAGGTCAAAATCGAAGTCCGGTTTTGGGTGAGTTCGCGGCGGTTATCTTTTCTAGAATCAACTTCCCAAGTCGCGCAATCAATTAAAGAAGCAATGACAGCATCGGGGATCGATCGACCTAACGAAGTCTACACAGTTCAGCTCAAAAACACGCCCAGCATCTGCGATGTTCGGTCAGAGCGGCTGCTGCAATCCGATGGCATAGCCTCTGCTGGACGCGATTCTCGCGTTCCACCAACCTAAACCGATCGAAAATATTTGTGCCGATCTACTCTACTTTTGGCAAATTACCATCAACACCTAATTTTTTAGTTGGGAGTCCCTCATGACATCTTCGCCGATCGAGCCTCTTACCGAGCAACAATGGCACCAGCAAGCTGCTGACGATGCGGCAACCTATCTGAGCACGGATTTAGTAGCAGGCTTGTCAAGAGCAGAAGTCCCTAAACGTCAGGAGCGGTATGGGTTCAACGAACTCAAGGGCAAAGCCGGAACCAGCCCCATCGTCCGGTTTTTGATGGAATTCAACCAACCTTTAATTTATATTCTGCTGATTGCTGGAGTCGTGACGTTACTGTTACAGGACTGGGTAGATGCGGGCGTAATTCTGGGCGTAATGTTGATTAATGCCACGATCGGTTTTGTCCAAGAATCAAAAGCCGAAAATGCGATCGCGGCTCTAGCCAAATCCGTCACCACTGAAGCTACAGTCGTTCGAGATGGCCAAAAGATGCGGCTTAACTCCCGCGAACTGGTTCCTGGCGATCTGGTGTTGCTGGCATCTGGCGATAAAGTGCCTGCTGACTTACGGTTAGTAACGGTGCGAGACTTACAGGTGAGTGAATCTGCGCTGACAGGAGAATCCGTTCCCGTCCAAAAAGCAATCGCACCCCTAGCTGCTGACACCGTTTTAGCAGATCGTCTCAACATGGCTTATGCCGGAAGTTTGGTGACAGTCGGACAGGCGAGTGGAATTGTAGTGGCGATCGCCAACCAGACCGAAACTGGTCGAATCTCCCAACTAATGGAGCAAAGCACGGTACTAGAAACGCCATTGACTCGCAAGATCGAGCAATTTAGTAAGAGCTTGCTGTACGTCATTCTGGGTTTGGCGGCATTGATGTTTGCAGTGGTAGTCGGCAAAGGCGGCAACTGGACGGAGGGGTTTAAAGCCTCAGTAGCTCTAGCTATCAGTGCCATTCCCGAAGGACTGCCTGCGGTGGTTACAGTGACACTAGCATTGGGGGTAAAGCGGATGGCACAACAACACGCGATCGTCCGCAAACTGCCAGCCGTCGAAACCCTCGGCAGTACTACCGTAATTTGCTCGGATAAAACAGGTACACTGACCGAAAATCAGATGACCGTCCAAGCGATCTACGCTGGGGGGAGTACCTATACCGTGAGTGGTGTCGGCTACAGTCCGGCAGGTGCGGTCGCCCACAACGAGCGATCGGTGGCGATCGATCGAGATCTCAGCCTCAAAGAGTGCTTACAGTGCGGCTTATTGTGCAACGACTCACACATTCAAGAGCAAGATGGAGAATTTTCGGTAGCAGGCGATCCCACGGAGGGGGCACTGATTGTGTCGGCCCAAAAGGCTGGATTGGCACTGAAATCTTCAGAGCAGGAGCAACCGAGACTGGATACGATTCCCTTTGAGTCGCAGTTTCAATATATGGCAACCTTACATCAGCACAGAGCCGATGGTCACACGATTTATATTAAGGGTTCGGCAGAGTCTTTGCTCCAGCGATGCGATCGCCAACTCGATTCAGATGGTCGCCGCATCGACTTAAATCGAGCGTCGATCGAGCAAATGGTCGATCGGATGGCAGCTCAAGGTTTACGGGTACTGGCATTTGCCAAAAAAGACATCACCGTGCCACAACAGGGGATCGACCACCAGGATATCGAGCGCGATCTGGTCTTTTTGGGACTTCAGGGGATGATCGATCCACCTAGAGCCAAAGCGATCGCCGCAGTGCGAGCCTGTCAGTCTGCGGGAATTCAAGTCAAGATGATTACAGGGGATCATGCCCTCACAGCCGCTGCGATCGCCCGTCAGATCGGACTGAGCCAAAATCGCGATCCCGTCGTATTCGAGGGCAAACAACTCGCAGCAATGGACGATCGCGAATTGGCAAATGCCGTCGAAATCAGTAATGTGTTTGCGCGGGTTGCACCCGAACAAAAACTACGACTGGTAGAAGCCTTACAGTCGAAGGGTGAAATTGTGGCGATGACCGGAGATGGGGTCAATGATGCCCCAGCCTTAAAGCAGGCAGATATCGGCATTGCGATGGGGATTACTGGTACCGAAGTTGCCAAAGAAGCGGCGGATATGATTTTGACAGATGACAACTTTACTTCGATCGCCACCGCTGTCGAAGAAGGACGTACCGTATATGGCAACTTGCTCAAAACGATTGGGTTTATCCTTCCCGTCAATGGTGGCGAAGCGATGACCATCTTGGTGGGAATCTTGGCGGGTACTACTTTGCCAATTTTGCCCGTACAAATTCTGTGGGTGAATATGGTCAGTTCTGTTGCTCTGAGTGCCACGCTAGCATTTGAGCCAAAGGCACTCGACACGATGCAGCGATCGCCGCGTCGCCCCAATGAACCCCTCTTAACCAAAAAATTGCTGTGGCGCATCCTGATTATTTCTACCTTCAATCTAATTGCCGTCCTAGGGATGTTTGAATGGGTTTCGCAAACCACAGGCAATGTTAATCTGGCACGAACAATGGCAGTTCATACCCTCGTTGCTGCCGAAACTTTTTACTTATTAAGTATCAGCCAGTTTATCCCATCGCTGTTTGCTTATTTACAAGACCGGACTCAAGAAATTACTTATATCCCAGCAATTGGCGTGGCTTGTGTCTTCGTATCCCAAATTTTCTTTAGCCAGGTTAGCATCATCAACCCGTTATTTAATACTCAGCCATTAAGTGCGATCGAAGCCCTTATCGCTATTAGTGTAGGGCTACCAGTTATTGTACCCGCGCTCTTGTTAAAACGGCTTGCTCCTCTTACTTAGTATCCCACATTCCGCACTTCAAAATAGCCAGCGGTTATTCTACAAGAATGCTTCGCGTTGGCGTAGCTTGAGCTTTGCGCTTACAACCGCTGATTTAGGTGAAGTGCGGAATGCTGGCGTAGTTTACAAGTTACAAGTTATAAGTTGTAAACTATAATTTGTCATATTACTCTGCCAGTGGCAAAAATACCCATCCTCAATAGCTTGGTAGATATCCCGATCCAGATTTTAGTAGTGGAAGCCGATCCGGTGATGAGATCGGGTTTACTTGCTTGTCTGCATCAGGTTCCAGATTTGCGAGGAGCAACAGCAGCCGAAACTAGATCTAGTGCCCTTCTAGTCTTGTCGGAGCAGATCGAGACAACAACGGCGATCGATCTAGTTCTATTCGGACTGTCTCTAGATCCTAGCAGCCGAGAGTTATCGGCGATCGACTTTTGTCAGCAAGTCAAAATCATCAACCCCAATTTACCGATCTTGTTGTTGACTGCACCCCAATATCCCAATCTCCAGGGATTGTTAGCAATTGGGATTGAAGGTTGCTGCGTTCGAGGTACGTCGATTGTTGATTTAGTGGAATCTATCCGCCAAGTCGCTGCTGGTAAGACGATTTGGGCACCAGAAATTCTCCAACAGTTGTCGCGCTCTCACGCTCCTCACGTTACTAATACCGGAAGTTTAGGCGATACTGCTGCAAACAGGCTCCGCCACCGACTCCGTTGGCGTAGCCTCCACTTCGTGGAATCGACTAGTCTACAACAGATTGACACAGCATTAGCACAACTAAATACCGATCTGGCTAACCCGCAAATTTCGACCCTAGAGCAGTTGATTTTAACTGGGCGTAAACGAGAGCTAAATACAGCGAAGTGGCTGGTCAAGCGGGTATTAGGCACTGCACAGCCACAAATTGAACCAACTGTCCAATCGCCCGATTCCATGAAGTGGAGGCTACGCCAACGCAAGCTCCAGTCTGCCCTTAAATCTGGCGAACTCACGACTACCACCACTGGCGCAGTTACGCCCAAAGCTGTCCAAGCAGGAATATTCGATCGGATCACTGCCAAATTGCAATTCAATCTCGAAAATCTGACACCTACGCCATTAGAAATCGATTTATTGAGATTGGATAAAAAGCGAGAACTATACTATTTAATTTTGCGCCAATTTGAAGGACTATTGGACGAGTTGCGCTTTTCTCAAGTTACAGTCGATCTATTACCTGAAAAACAGTCATTGATTTGGCAAGACTTGTGGGCATCTGTGACAACTGATTTTTTTGGGAGATATTACAACATCTCAGCTCCAGATCTTCAGCGAGAAATTGTCCCGACTTTATTACAAGATCGCCAGATCGTCCAAACTGAGATTTTAGCTAAAATTCCCCAAACGATCGAGTTATTAAATTACTTCCTATTTCAGATACCCTTGACGATCGATAATATCAGCTATGCTGGTGATACTCAAACCGCCGCAGATCGGGCTGGTGACTTATTGGAAAATCTGATCGTTCATCTGGCGAATGCCGTCATCCAACCATTGCTCAATTACTTTGGCAATTCAGATGAAATTAAATTCCGCTTTTTCGATCGTCGCTTACTTTCCACCCGTGAGATCGAACGGTTTCGGAACGATCTATCTTGGCGTTATCGGCTCGATCGCTATTTTAGCGATCCTCAAGCTATCTTTGAAAGTAAATATCATCTATTTATTTTTACCAATTATGGTATCAAACGCATCACGATTTATGCTCCTCGCAGCCAAGAATTAGCACGACTGACGGGACTTCCGCTGACAGTAACTTTAGCCTTAGAAACACGCGATGCGATCGTACCCCGTTTGCAGTCGGCGGCGACAATCATCGGTAGTGTGGTTGTCTATTTACTCACAGAAGTGATCGGTCGGGGCATCGGTTTAATCGGTCGCGGCGTGATAAAAGGGATCGGCAATATTTGGCAAGAACGTAATTACAATCACAAGGAATAAATATGCAAAGAACTCGACTGAGTACTCTATTCGATCGACTATTTGGGCAATTAGAGCAATGGAGCCAAAACCCTTGGCGGCGAATATCGATCCTCATAATTAGTTTGTTGCTGGGTAATTTTCTAGCTACCACAGTTTCCACAACCACCGGACAAAAAGCTGAATTAGATATCACTGTTGCCCTGATTCTTTTGACGATCGTCGAGATAATTAGTTGGCTCACCTATGGCAGCAATTTTGGTCGTCGTCGCCCTGAATCCGTAGCAATTTTGGGTCAGCGTCCGTTGTGGATCGCAATCCTCAATAGTCTCAAGCTAGGCTTGATTTATGGTCTATTTGTTGAGGCATTTAAGTTAGGAAGCTAATTTAGATAAGTTGAAATTCTAGATAAATTTAGCCAAGTTTTGGATAGCAATAGGAGATGTCAATCATCAATTTATCAACACCGCAGCCAATTAAAACATCAAACCGCTACTGGCGATCGCTAGTTATCCTCCTGGTGCTATTGCTAATAGTAGAAATCGGGGCGCGTCTGGGTGCAGAAATCCTCTGGTTTCAGGAACTAGGCTACCTGCCGATGTATTTGCTCAGGCTCGGTACCCAAGGGATCTTAGGCGTAGTTGTATTTACGATGACGACAGTTTATTTGCTGTGGAATTTAGCCCTAGCTCAACGGCTGAAGTCTCCCCATCCATCACCAGATCGGCAGCAAGTTGCCCTCTATACCCGTCGTCCCCTTGCCCTCCGCTGGCTGCTACCTTTGACACTGAGCTTGAGCTTGCTAGTGGTGGCGATCTTAGTTCATTATGGTCGGATGGCGATGAGTCAATGGTCGATCGATCCCAATCTGCCCACGGTTGTCCCCCCTGCACCAGTTTTATTTCGGCCAGAATTAATCGGGCAATTGGCAATGCAGTTGCTCCTCAATGGCTGGGTGACTGGTGGTGCAATAGTGCTGGCGATCGCGATCCTCGTTTACCCGCGCTGGTTGTTACGGACGATCGCGCCAATCTTGAGTATGCTGATTGCTTGGGTGCTATCTCGTCAGTGGATGCGGATACTCCCCTTATTTCAAGCCACTGCTTTTAACGGCAATGACCCCGTTTTTGGTCAGGATATTAGTCTATATGTGTTTGGTCTACCAGTGGGCGAACTGCTGGAATTCTGGTTGATGGGCGGCTGTTTATATGGGTTTGTTGCTGTCCTCCTGACCTACTTACTAGCTGGCGATAGTTTGAGTCAAGGGCGGTTTGAGGGCTTTTCACGCCAGCAGCAACGCCATCTCTATGGGGTCGGTGGAATGTTGCTGCTAGTTGTGGGTTTTAGCTATGGGATCGGTTGCTACGAGTTACTGTATTCACCCCGTGGCGTATCCTATGGAGCTAGTTATACAGATATTATGGTGCAATTGCCAGCCGATGCGGTGTTGAGCCTGTTAGCAGTGGCGATCGCCGTCTACTGTTGCTGGGTGGCAATTTTTGATCCCAGTTATCTGGTCAGGTGGAAATCGATCTTCGTCGCGCTCGGTTTGGCTCTGGGGCTGGCGATCGCGACTAGCACCATTTTACCAATAGCCGTTCAGTTGTTACTGGTGCAACCTAACGAATTAGCACGAGAAACACCCTATATTCAACGGACGATCGCCATGACGCGCAAGGCGTTCGGGTTAGAAAAGATCGATGTTCAAACTTTCGATCCCCAAAACAACCTCACCGAGCAAACGATTCAGGCAAACGATCGAACGATTCGGAATATTCGGCTCTGGGACAAAGAACCACTCCTTGCTACCAATCGCCAACTGCAACAGATTCGCCTCTACTATCGATTTCCTGATGCCGATATCGATCGCTATCTGGTAGCTGGCGAACCGCCAACAGCCTCCAAAATTGGGAGCCAACCCACACCGAATCCGCCACCAAAAACCTCCCTAGAACCCCAACAAGTCCTAATTTCAGCACGAGAATTAGAATATACCGCCGTACCCAAGCAAGCCCAAACTTGGGTGAACAAACATCTCATCTACACCCACGGTTATGGTTTCACGCTCAGTCCGGTAAATCGGGTGGCTCCAGATGGATTACCAGAATACTTAGTTAAAGATATTGGTATTACCGCAGGGAGTCCGCTCACCACTTCTAGTGCAGCCGTGCGGCAGAGTATTCCGATCGGTCAACCCCGCATTTATTATGGCGAAAGCGCGAATAATTACATCATGACTGGCACCAAAGTCAAGGAGTTGGACTATCCCAGTGGTAATGATAATGTTTATAACGTCTACGATGGTCGCGGCGGGATTAATATTAGTGCAACCTGGCGGAGACTGCTGTTTGCAAAATACTTAAATGACTGGCGAATGGTGTTAACGCCGGAGTTTTTGCCAGAAACTAAGCTGCTATTTCGCCGCAACTTGAATCGACGGATTCGATCGATCGCTCCCTTCTTGAGATACGATGGCGACCCTTATTTAGTAGCAGCGGATGCCAGATCCAATCCAAAAAATGCCACAGATCCCAGTTATTTATACTGGATTGTCGATGCTTATACCACTAGCGATCGTTATCCTTATTCAGATGTGGGCAAGGAAGGCATAAATTATATCCGCAACTCCGTTAAGGTCGTCATCGATGCCTATCACGGCTCAGTCAACTTCTATATTACCGATCCTAGCGATCCGATCGTCACTACCTGGTCGAAGATTTTCCCCGATTTATTCAAACCCCTCAGTGAGATGCCCGCAAGTCTCCGCGCGCATCTCCGGTATCCCGCAGACTTCTTCAAGATTCAATCAGAACGGTTGATGACTTACCACATGACCGATCCCCAGGTATTTTACAATCGGGAAGATCAGTGGCAAATTCCCACTGAAGTCTACGGCGACAAACCTCGATTGGTAGAGCCTTATTATCTGATTACCAGCTTACCCACCGTCCCCTTTGAAGAATTCATTCTGCTGCTACCATATACACCCCAACAGCGGACAAATTTGGTCGCTTGGTTAGCCGCCCGTTCCGATGGCGAAAACTACGGCAAATTATTACTTTACACCTTTCCGAAACAACGACTCATCTATGGCCCCGAACAAATTGAAGCCCGGATCAATCAAGATCCCGTAATTTCTCAACAAATTTCTCTGTGGAATCGTCAAGGTTCGCGAGTCGTTCAAGGCAATCTCTTAATCGTGCCGATTTCCAGTGGCAAAGGCTCCCAGACAGAGCAATCTTTACTATATGTCGAACCCCTCTATCTAGAAGCAACTCAGAATAAACTCCCAACTCTAATTCGGGTCATTGTCGCTTATGAAAACCGGATCGTGATGGCCAAAACACTCAAGCAGGCGTTAACAGCTATTTTCAACTCGTCCTCAACACCCGTACCCCAGCCCATCGTCCGTCCAGTCACAGAGCCACTTCAGCCTCGGTAAAGCTACTCCCTACAACACTCGATCTGCGTTCAAAAAACTGAATTGGCGATTTTCCCCACTAGCGGCGCACCACCCGCTACAAACGACAAAAACACGGTAAAATTCATTGTCGCGTTCTTATTTTTGATCGTGACACTGTGCGACTTGAGAGAGGATGAGTAGAAAATAAGGACACGATAAACAAATTTGTCGTGTTCTTATTTCGCGCTAGAATGCTCATAGTCTCTCTGGCTCACCTATCGATTCCATTCCATGCGATCGCCAGTATTCAAGACCATTCCAGTACCCAACTCACCTGAAGTAGCTCGATCTTCTTCAGATCTTCTGGCTGAGTTCCTGCGCCTGAAAATTTCTGCCAATACTCGGAGAAACTACAGCCCACAATCCGCAGGTAAATCAGGAAAGAAGGTAATATTTGCGGCAAGGAGCACCAAAGAACTGGAGAATCCATAAACGCTCGGTGGTAAGATTAGTGACGTGTTTGTCACCCTCAACAGTGAGTAAATGAATAGACATGAAACATCGAAACATCCATCGAAGAGTAGGTTTAGCAGTAGACTTACCAACTTGATTCTCAACAGTTTGTTTAGCATTGTCCAAAGCTTGGCGAAGTGAACGTTGACCAAGACTGTAAACGAGTAAACATAAACCCATCACCATTGCCATCGCCGCGACTCGGTGGGGAGTATTGAGAAAAATACTGGAAGTAAAAAACAGCGGATCTTTGAGAAAGCGAAAACCACGCTCAGTAGACTGCTGTGCCTTGTATTCAGTCAGTACATCCTCATCGCCCAGAACTTGTTCATCAAGGACATTAGTAGCCAGAATGAATCGACCAGCGCGTTGAATCTCCACATCCATTGCGTTGGGCTGGGGAATGAGTGTAGCCGAAATTTGATAATGTTTCTGCCCGACTTCATCTTTGCGTGGTCTACCACGTTTTTGATACTCAATGATTTCAACCACTTGTAAGTCATCAAGCTGATGATAAGGAAGTTGGTCAGAACATACGGTTGCGGCTTGAAGCGCATCTGGTTGACAAGCAAACTGTTGACTGGATAACTGCTTGAGGGCTGAGGTCGCAGCGATTAATTTTTTGGCGACACGTTTGTCCAACTGTTTGAGGTCAGATTCTAGACGTGCTTGACTCTCCACCACCAACCATCTTTGTTGAATACCCGCATAACTATTTCCACAGGCAGCAATCTTGTATCCAGGCAATGAACTCGCAACTAATGCACTCGAATCAATCTCCTTGAGTAATTGTTTTGCTGCGGTCAAAGTCGCAGGGACTCTCGACACCCATCTTAACTGTGACATTTGGGCGAGATTACCTGCGGTGTAAAGTGCTGCATCAGCGACAAATAAGGCTTCGATATTCCATTGTTGTTTGAACTCTGTCACTAATTTTCCAAACATTTCTGAGTCGGTTTCATTTCCGTCTCCTACTCTCAAGTACAAGGGAATGTCTCCATCCCCACTGCACATTAAATCTACGACAAATTGCTTCAAGTCTGGACGGTGATCTCTGGAATAACCGTGGGTGATGTGAATTGCCCCTGGTTCTGCCACTTCTGCCTGGGGTTGAAGGTATTCTCCATCGACATGAAATGAGCTTGAATCTAAATGTAAACTATCAAGTTTTACTCCGAATTGACGTGCTGCGCTTAGTGCCACAGTCACAAATGTTTCTGTTTATCCTGACTCGGCTAATTTGTCTAAGATCCTTCCTAATCGGTCGTCATTCAGGTGTTCTGGTCTTATTCCTTCTCCTAATAGATGTTCTGTTGCTTTCCCTACAAAGAATTTCTCGAATAGATACAGCGGTGCGCTTACAAACCCCAATCCATTCAGAATCATCGCTTTGACTACTTGTCCTGGACTAATGATTTCTTGTGCGTGAGTACCTAGTCGTTTGTCAATTTGTTCAACCAGTCCCATTTCGTCACAGATTCCGGCAATGATCCCACTGTGGTCAAGATCCTGTACTCTGATATTTGACGCTTCAAAATTTCCCATTCTTTAAAAATACAGGATTTTCTCTTCCTACCTGCGGAATGAGGGCTACAGCAAAGCGATCTCCGATTTTTGTCGCCGTATTTATAATAACGAAGCATCAGAGCAGCTTTTGAGTCAGTTTCTTTCCCTACACCAGCCCGAAGCCGTCTATCAAGCCCTACAATATCGACAACTGCTGATTGAAGCCAAGCTAGCCCCCAGCACGATTAACGTAAGGCTGTCAGCCTTAAAATCCTTCGTCGATTACGCACGTACCGTAGAGCGGTGTAACTTTAATCTTGCCGACGTTACCTGTCTAAAAGTCGATAGTTATGGCGACACTACGGGGATTGCTGTAGCTAGGTTTAGAGAAATGCTGCAAATACCAGATCGCACCACCATCAAAGGCATCAGAGATTATGCCATTCTGAGATTACTCTGGGACAATGCGCTGCGCCGCAATGAAATCTGTAGCTTGGATGTGTGCGATTTTAGTGCATCTGGAAGACTAGCGATCTTAGGCAAAGGCAAAATCCAAAAAAGCCAGATCGACTTATCATCAGCAACCACCATCGCGCTCTCACAATGGTTGGCGGTTAAAGACGATTATCGATCGTCCGATCCCCTCTTTAGCAGTCTAGATCGCCGCAGCAAAGGGCATCGGCTTGATGGTAGCACTATTTATCGCTTGGTGCGGAAGTTTAGTGAAGCCGCAGGGATCGATAAAGTAGTTTCTCCCCACCGCATCAGACACAGTGCCATCACTGCTTACCTTGATGCCAGCGATGGTAATCTTCGAGCCGCTCAAGGCTTGAGTCGCCATGCAAATCTCAATACACTCAATCGCTACGATGATAACCGCCATAAATATCAGGCGATCGCTACTAATGTTCTGGCCGATCTGATGTAGATTCACTGTCATCCTGCCGATTCCCCTACTTTTCCACCCTTGGAAATCGGGGTAGATCTATTGGCTTTTCGCTCGAAAACCTCAAAATTTGGGAATTGGCTCTAACCGATGTCTGGTATAAACTACAGGAAAAGCATATACCGCTAATAGCTATTAGCGGTATATTAAAAAAAGAGTGAAAATCCCCCCAAATTTCCCAGCAATAAACTTGCCACCTTTGAATTATTAAAACTTAT
>NZ_JBGSQZ010000267.1:0-7914 GCF_041737865.1 Chamaesiphon sp. | reverse complement strand
TAGTTTTTGAAGATAGGCAAAGACTAGAAATTGTCATGCTCATTTTATTGTATTTTTGATGTCGCAAATGTCGTAAATATAATTCTCAGTTAATTTTGGCTATGAATTTATTGTCGTAAAATCTGAAGTGCGGAATGTGGGATATATGATTTATTGTAAAATAGAGCAAAACACCACCTTTAGAAACAATGTTGACAGTAGTTGAAGAGATTGAATCTGCGATTCTCAAACTATCACCACAAGATTTGAGCAAACTTGCAGAATGGGTTTTAGATTTAGACGAACAGAACTAGGATAAACAAATCGAACGAGATGTTGCCGCAGGGAAGCTAGATTTCCTTGCCAAAGAAGCGTTGGCAGAACTGGAAAGCGGCGATAGCCGGATGCTCTAATGCACTATACAACCAAGAGATTCTGGAAATGCTATGCTACTCTGCCAGCAGATATTCAACAAATAGCCGACCAAAACTATGCAATCGATGATGAAGTAGCAGTGCTGTTTGAAGGGCAACAAATTGTCGAAGTCGTTGCTTCAAGACCAACAGCTAAGGCTTACCAAATCAAACGATCGGATAATGGACAAGTCATTGAAGAGCCAATAGAAACTAGATATCTGGGTTAAAAGTCTAGTTTTCTAGCTATTTCGACATTTTCAATACACAGAATAAATTTTGTAGTAAATTTTGTTAGGTAGGCAGTACTCACGAGCAAAGCTGATACAAAGCAAGCCTTTCATCTATTATTTGCTCATGTCGATCGCCTCTGTCACGTTACGAGATCGATTAAATTGAGATCGATCGGTAGGGTAAAATATGCGATCGCTCTCGTTGAGGTAGAGAGGTAGGGTGGGCAGTACCAGCTAAAACCTATGTTGAGAAAGCATTGCATCCATTGCATCTGTTTTTTACCTCTATCGATCGCGAGCGCACATCAGTATTAATGTATGATTAGTCATCAGTTATCATCAGCTTTTAGACATCAAATATGATGCACAGCGCAAATACCCGAACGACGATCGCACTACCGATAGCATTATTAGCAGCAACAGATCGAGCGGTAACAGATTGCAAGGCAAAGAGCCGCAATGAATTAATCGCTAGAGCTATTCAGAGAGAATTAGCATTGATTCGACGCGCAGAAATTGATGCGGATCTCTTGCAGATGGCTCAAGATGATGAGTACCAAGCTGAGGTACTGCAAATGGAAGCAGAGTTTGCTTTAGCACAACAGGTCAGAATTTTATCAAAATCTCGTTTTGGTGACTACTGAGGCAGTCTCTCGATCTCCTCGATGGAACAGATTTCGGCTGCCTTAGCTCTAGCAATGGACTTACCGACACGGAAAGATTTCGATATTCAACAAGCTTGACAATAAGCTCTATCAATTTTGATATTTTAAATATTCATGCCTCCCACTTCACTCCCCACCGAGATCGTCAAGCTAATTGACAAATTGCAATTGCAGCCGCATCCCGAAGGCGGATTTTATCGTGAAACTTGGCGGTCGAATCTTTGTTTACCCCAATCGGTTTTACCCGACGAATATACAGGAAATCGATCGGCTGGTACCTCGATTTTATTTCTACTGCCTACTGGTCATTGCTCGCGGTGGCATCGGGTGCGATCTGCGGAATTATGGTTTCATCAAGCGGGAGATTCACTAGAGTTGGTCATGGCGGAGACTTTAGACGAAGTATCACAAATCATCCACCTCGGGCGAGATTATACATTCCAAGCGGTTGTGCCGCCCAACCATTGGCAAAGAGCTACACCAATTGCTGGTGAGGCAGGATATGCACTAGTAGCTTGTGTGGTGGTGCCTGGATTTGACTTCGCCGATTTTGAGATGATTGGCACAAACTAAGGACTCAATCGGTGTTGAATTTTGCCTAGCTCTACTCAATTTGCACAAGACAATCTAATGTTTTGTGTAAAGATATCCAGTCTGACACCCATCAGGCTGGTATCTTAATGACAGGGCAAATGAGATCGCCGTAGAATTTTTAGATTTTAATGAGGTTGAGTGATGGCAACAGTGGCAACAGGGGCATTGCTATGGCAGCGATATCAAGATTGGTTGTATTATCACGCAGGGTTGGGCTTGTATGTTGATATCAGCCGGATGCGGTTTGATGATGCGTTGGTTTCCCAACTTCAGCCCAAGTTTGTTAAGGCATTTGCGGATATGGTCGCGCTGGAAGCGGGGGCGATTGCCAATCCTGACGAACACCGGATGGTGGGACATTATTGGCTCCGCAATCCCGAACTCGCGCCCACGCCAGCAATTGCTACCGAAATTACCAGCACGATCGAATCGATCGATGATTTCGCTCGTAAAGTCCAATCTTGAGCCATCCATCCACCTCAAGGTGGCAAATTTACCGATCTGATTACAATTGGGATTGGTGGCTCCGCATTGGGGCCACAATTTGTATCGGAAGCACTAGCTCCCACTGACGCACCGTTAACTATTCACTTCATCGACAATAGCGATCCGGCGGGGATCGATCGAGTCCTCAGTCGGATTCAATCCAAGCTCAGTACGACCCTCGTCATGGTCATATCCAAGTCTGGAGGCACGCCAGAACCTCGGAATGGGATGATTGAAGTCCAGGCTGTTTATAGTGCCCAGGGTCTCGATTTCGCTGGCCATGCAGTTGCAGTTACAGGTGTGGGCAGCCATCTCGATAAAGTTGCCGCATCCGCAGGCTGGATTGCTCGATTCCCGATGCCTGACTGGGTAGGCGGACGAACATCGGAATTATCCTCCGTCGGCTTACTTCCTGCCGCACTTCAGGGCATTGACATCCACGGGATGTTGGCAGGTGCCAAAGAAATGGACATCGCCACCCGCACGCCCGAAATTAAAACCAATCCCGCCGCCTTACTCGCGCTGGCTTGGTACGCATCGGGCAATGGTAAAGGTGAAAAAGATATGGTGGTTTTACCCTACAAGGATAGTTTGCTATTATTTAGCCGCTATCTCCAGCAATTAGTCATGGAATCCCTGGGTAAAGAAGACGATCTCGATGGCAATAAAGTCTATCAGGGCATCGCCGTCTATGGGAATAAAGGTTCGACAGATCAACATGCCTACGTCCAACAATTGCGGGAAGGAATCGCGAATTTCTTCCTGACATTTATCGAAGTATTACACGATCGCGAGGGCAACTCGCCTGAAATCGATCCAGGTGTAACTAGTGGCGACTATCTCTCTGGTTTCCTCCAAGGCACCCGTCAAGCCCTGTATGAAAATCACCGCGACTCCATCACAGTAACTATTCCTGCCGTCACTCCTCACACGGTTGGTGCCCTGATCGCCCTCTACGAAAGGGCTGTAGGTATATATGCTTCGATCGTCAATGTCAATGCTTACCATCAACCAGGTGTAGAAGCAGGGAAAAAAGCTGCCGCCGTCATCCTTCAGTTGCAAACCGATGCTGTCAAGGCTCTACAAGAAACCACGATCGCGGCTCCAATTACACTAGCAGAATTAGCCGCTAAAATTGGCGCACCCGATCGAGTAGAAGCAATCTACAAGATTTTACGTCATCTTCAATCGAACGATCGCGGTGTTACATTCACTGGCGATCCTGCTAAACCAGGTAGTTTGCGAGTAGCTTGGGTAGAGGGTAGAGGGTAGAGGGTAGAGGTAATTTATGAATTGCCCCTATCCTAATTTGATAGATTATCAATGTGTGTGCATCGATATCTAATTCTCGGAGCTTGGCATCCCGTTTACTTTTCTCAATCTCTTGGAATTGCTTGGTATTATCTGCCATCGCTTGCCCATCGCTATCTGGGTAAACGATCTGTTTTTTCATATGTAGGATCTGTAGGGGCGGGTTTATGCAATTAATCTTGTGTGTAACGATCTCTATCGTACAAACCCGCCCTCACCCACCATTAACATTCAAATCATAATTACCTTCGGGTTATTGGTGGGGTTGGACAGGTTTGCTTGAAACTTATTGGTGGTTGCAGTAATTTCTAGCATAAATCTACCCCTACAATCGATCTTACAGTAGAACTTTAGCAGTTAGCTGTGCTGTAAATTTGACTATACTCAAATCTTCGCAAACCAATTTATATCTACCTCGATCGATTCAACCATTTCAATCTTAACACCAAGACCCAATTCTTTTAACCGTTGAACTAATTGCTCTCCATCAATTAGATCTATGGGTGGTGCCCCGTCTCTTGTCGCTTCTTTGATAGCATCTCTGGTGAAAGTGCCCGTTGTAATAAATAGACCTTTATCAGTACGACCCTGCATAGCTCCACGGAAATCTCTGATATGACTAGCAGACACTGAACCCTGATAACGCTTACATTGAAATAATACATGAAAACTTAAAAAACCGTTAATTCTGGCAATGCCTACGCCATCAATACCACCATCTCCAGACTTTCCGGTCACTTGTACTTGAACGAAACCTGACTCTCTCAATAGCCGTTGTGCCAAACGTTCAAAAGCAGCAGGATCGAGCGATAATAACAGCTTATGAAGTTGTTGATGCCATGCGAGTTCTTCGATGATTTCAATCGGCTCAACAGTTTCTTCTAAAGTATCTGCTTGGACAATTTTAGATTTTTCAGATTCTCGAACTACTCTAACAATATCTTTTCGATCTATTGTTTTAATATCTGCTGACGTTGATACTAAAGACCAAACTCCACGACCTGAATTTTCGATGAGTCCATATTTTTTCAGATACGTTCGACTCCAGCTCAGTCGATACTTGACTTCACTCTGAGACGTATTACCATGTAAAGCCTCTAGCACTTTGTCAGCCAAATTTAGAATTTGAATGACCTGTTCGTAAATCTCTTCCGTTGTGCCAGATCCACCCAATGCTTGCAAAGCTTGAAGTGTCGGTACAAACATTGAGTCGAATGTAGGAGCCACAGACTTGGATTGTTTCATAAATAGAGGGGAATCTGAAGTTTTAAGTTGAGTACTATCGTTGGCGTAGCCTACCGGAGGTAATCGCCTCTGCATATTCCCATATTTGGAACCAGTCGATAAGTTAAGTTGAGTTTCACAAACTGAATCAGATCGATCGAGTCAACCACTCTTTCCCAGTATCCAGAGAGCCTTCTAGCCGCAAGAATCAGCATACACGTACCCCCCTAAATGTGATAAAATTGAACTAGTGACACAGCACAATTATCAAGCCGGACGGAGCAATTCATGACTACTTCCCAAGAGCGAATCGTCCCTACAGATCTACGACTTGAGATGTCTCGCTCTTACCTGGAATACGCCATGAGCGTAATCGTAGGGCGGGCACTTCCCGATGCCAGAGACGGTTTAAAACCAGTCCACCGCCGCATCCTGTATGCGATGCACGAATTAGGTTTGACAGCCGATCGACCATTCCGAAAGTGCGCGCGGGTAGTCGGGGAAGTGCTGGGTAAATACCATCCTCACGGTGATACAGCCGTGTATGACGCGCTGGTGCGGATGGCTCAAGATTTTTCGATGCGAAATCCGTTGATTAACGGACACGGTAACTTTGGTTCGGTGGATAACGATCCGCCAGCGGCGATGCGGTATACCGAGTGTCGTTTGCAAGCTTTGACGATGGATGCCGTATTGCGGGACATCGAAGCGGAAACGGTAGATTTTGCTGATAACTTCGACGGTTCGCAACAGGAGCCAACTGTACTTCCAGCGCGGATTCCGCAGCTATTACTCAATGGCTCATCGGGAATTGCTGTCGGGATGGCGACAAATATTCCCCCGCATAACTTGGGTGAGTTAATCGATGGTGTAGTGGCATTGATCCACAATCCTGAGATTACCGATCTCGAATTGATGCAATATATCCCTGGCCCTGATTTTCCCACAGGAGCGCAGATCCTGGGCACATCGCCGATTAAGGAAGCTTACACTACTGGGCGCGGTTCGATCGTCATGCGCGGGGTGGCTAATATTGAAACATTAGAATATAAAGGCAGACCCGATCGAGAAGCGATTATCATTACAGAGTTGCCCTTCCAGACGAATAAGGCAGCCCTGATCGAACGGATCGCCGAAATGGTTAACGACCATAAACTAGAGGGAATCTCGGATATTCGGGATGAAAGCGATCGCGATGGGATGCGGATCGTGATCGAACTCAAGCGGGATGCTTATCCTCGCGTAGTTCTAAACAATCTCTACAAGCAAACGCCGATCCAAACCAACTTCGGTTGCAACATGCTGGCGTTGGTAAATGGCGAACCCCAGCTCCTGAGCCTCAAAAAATTCCTGACAGTCTTCCTCGACTTCCGGATCGAATCGATTACGCGTCGGACTCGCTACGAGCTACGCAAAGCTGAAGAGCGCGATCACCTGTTGGGAGGTTTATTAATTGCGCTAGCCAACCTAGATGCAGTAATTCGCCTGATTCGGGGTGCGGCGGACTCAGCTACAGCCAAACAGGAGATGATCGAAAGATTTGAACTGTCTGATTTTCAATCCGATGCGATCCTTCAGATGCAGCTACGGCGGCTGACAGCTTTAGAAGCTGACAAAATTCGCCTAGAGCATGAAGAGCTGACGATTAAGATTACCGATCTCAAAGATATTCTCGCTCGGCGGGAACGGATTCTGGACATCATCCAAATCGAAATCGCCGAAATTAAGACCACATTTGCCACCCCTCGCCGCACCCTAATCGAGCATGGCGAAGGAGATTTAGAAGATACCGACCTCATCGCCAATGAAAAATCCCTAATCCTCGTCACCGAGCAGGGTTATATCAAACGGATGCCCGTCAGCACCTTCGAGACTCAAAGCCGCGCTACACGGGGCAAAAAAGGCACGGGGATGAAAGAAGAAGATGCGATCGAGCATTTCCTCACCTGCTGCGATCACGATACCATCCTGCTATTTAGCGATCGCGGGGTAGTATATACAGTCAAAGCCTACCAAATTCCCGTCTCGTCCCGCACGGCACGCGGACTCCCGATCGTCCAAATGTTGCCGATTCCGCGCGAGGAAAAGATCACCTCCGTGGTACCTGTAAGCGAATTCAGCGATGATGAATACCTAATTATGCTCACGCAGAAGGGCTTCATCAAAAAGACCGCAATTTCCGCATTTGCCAGCGTCCGCGCTAATGGTTTAATTGCCATCTCACTCGAAGACGGCGATGGCTTACGCTGGGTACGTCGTGCTAAAGAAACTGACAGCGCGATTATCGGTACTCGCAATGGGATGACAATCCATTTCCGCACCAATCGCGATCAACTCCGACCATTAGGACGCGCCACACGCGGCGTGAAATCGATGTCGCTCAAGAAGGGTGACGAACTAATCAGTATGGATATCTTGCCAAGTCAAGTCATCGCCCAGATGGTCGCGGCGAGTGAAGATCCAGGGGTAGACGATATCGACGATACTGTTGCCGAAGATGTGACAGTTCCAGCAGGTGAAGGGCCGTGGATTCTGGTCGTTACAACTGGAGGACTAGGCAAACGGGTACCAGTGACTCAATTCCGCCTCCAAAATCGCGCCGGGATGGGCGTACTCGCGATCAAGTTCCGCAAAAAAGGCGACAGGTTAGCCGCTCTGCGGGTAGTTAATGCCGATGAGGAAATGATGATCGTCACCAATCGCGGCATTATCATCCGTCAAGCCATCAACGCCATCTCACCTCAATCGCGGATGGCAACTGGGGTACGAGTCCAGAAGCTAGATGATGATGATGCAATCATGGCAGTAGCGATCGTTCCAGCCTCAAATGGTGAAGAGGATCTAGAGCTAGATGTTGTAGATGTAGATGCAGTCGAAGTAGAAGAAGTCTAAATCTCTAGATTCGATCGTAGCCATACCACATCGGCACAATCGAAATCCCGTCTTACCCCACCCCAGCCCTCCCCTTTCTAAGGGGAGGGAGTAGAGCCCCACATTGATAAGGGGGAG
>NZ_JBGSQZ010000195.1:0-5194 GCF_041737865.1 Chamaesiphon sp. | reverse complement strand
ACAGTTAATGCCACAGACTGCTGTGAGTCTACTTTTATTAGAAATCGAGCGTCAGCGAGAATTTCTGTTGTCACAGGGGCTGGCATTCGAGTTAGTTTCACTGGAAATTTAGTGCCTATATACTAGTGCAAGATGTGAGTAAACATATAAAATTTCTCTTATTGGGACTTAACTGAGGATGGATATCCTACATTAGTTGTGACTTGCATCAGCTCCTTAATGTTTACTTTAGCCGGGTCATAAACAATTATGGCTTCTGGCGGATTGAATGTTATGCTCGCTTCTTTAACCCCATCTAACCGAACCAAACTACTTCTGACCGTTACAGGGCAAGCTTCACAAGTCATATTTTTAATCAGCAACACAACCTGCTTTGTCTTCGCAACCTTTTGGATGGCGTTGACCGTAAAGACATAAGGAACTGCATAGGGAAACGCTAGCAAACCTAGAACAAATGCTGTGCCAATGATTAGAGTTTTGTTGGCAAGTTGGTTGGCGCGTGGATTAGCACAAGCACTTCCCGTCTGACACTCTTTGACTTTAGGGTTCCAGTAAACACGATAAAAGCCAAAGCTCAACAATCCAAGAGTGAGGGCGATAAAAAAGGGACGATATTGCTCAAAGGCAGCTAGATTACCGATCCAAGCACCACTGACTCCAAGGGCTACGAGTAGCAAAGGACCAAGACAGCAAACAGATGCTAGAATTGCTGCCAAAACAGCACTTATTAATTCCCATTGAGGAGATGTTTTTTTTCGGTTCATGCTGCGCTTGTCTCCGATGATGAACTCAGCAATGGTGGGATTTGGTGTACAGTCTCTCGAACATTTGCTAAACAGCAAACTCCTTGAGGATTGTTAACCTCACAGCCACAGCGTTTAGCTTTAATATGAGCCGCGATCGAAGCAACCGCAGTACTTGTACCAGTTTGTTCAATTTCTTCTCGAATACGTTGGCGGCTCCAGTCAAAGCAGTAGCAAGCCGGAACCTGCTCATCAAAATCTTTTTGAAAGACAGGAACTTTTAGATCCACGGTCATAAATGTTTGACCAGTATCAGAGAAGTAAACCACTGAACAATTAGAACTGGGACAAAACGTATAGGTGCTTCGAGGATCTAACTTCTCCAGTGCTGCCCCGATCAACAGGCTTTTCAACGTAACAAGCTTAGCAGGTTTTCCTTTAGTGCCGTCAATAGGACAAATGCGCTGACGAGACTTTACAGGAACGTTTTCAGTGGTTCGATCTAAATTGCAACATTGACTCATAGCAATAACTAACCCTTCAAAGATTTGACAGTAATAAAAAAGCCGGAAGTAAAGCCCTTCAAAGATCGCGACGGCGACAACTATGACGGCGGTAGCGTTGGTAGGAGATTATACTAACCACAACCATTACTACCAAAGCTGGAAGCAGCACATAATTTAGGTACCAACTAACGCCCCTAGCCCTAACGCCCCTAGCGTAATTGCCAAAACAGGCGGATCACAACATACCGCTATCAGTACCGTGCCTGAAATGCTAGCCCACAGATCTGTCTTTGGTTTCATACTGGTTTTCTCCAAATACAACACAGGGAGTGGTTGAACCGTAGCGGCTGAGATTATCTTCACAACGGTGAAGTAGCTTGACCAGTTCGCCTTCTAAAGTCTGCAACTGAGAGATCGTCTCTTGAATTTGCTCAACCTTATGGAGCAATCGCTGGTAAACCTCCCGGCAGGGAAGCGATTGCTCCTCTTGGAGCGACAAAATCTCCTTAATTTCATCTAGGTTTAACCCTAAAGCCTTGGCCTGAGTGATAAAGAACAGGCGTTTCACCTCCTTCTCATCAAATAAGCGATATCCTGAGTCAGTCCGCTTCGGCTTGGGAATTAAGCCAATGCGTTCGTAAAAATAAATAGTTTGAGGATTAACACCAGCCTTTCGGGATAACTCGCCAATCTGTAGCATCATTGTGAGGCAACCTTTTACTCTACCGATCCTCACTCTAAACCCTATACCTGTGTATAAGGTCAAGGGTTTATAGCTAATTAGATGTCTAAATTGTTTCAAAGCAGCACTGTTTAGCTTGAGTAATCCAAAATATCTTATCGATCTCCCCTCCAACCTTATACATAGATTTAACCCTAATGATAGATAGACTTCTTGATGATAAACGACGAGTATGAAAGTAAGAAAAAGAATAGATCTCCTGCGAAAGTATTTACTCGATCCTTTAACATCAACGATTCTAAGGATTATTTACTAACCATAAAAATTACTTAAATATACTGAGAACTATAGGTTCTATCGATTTATTGCGGACTTTCACAGGAGGTCTAATAACTTAATCGCAAAGGAGTAAAAGCTAGGGTTCTCACAAGCCGAGACTGAATGCAGCGAAGGAAAAACGTTGGACAGCTTTATATAAAAGTATTGGATCGAGCACACTTGCCTAAAGGTACTTAATTCGACTCTGGTTGACCGAGTATTACGGAACTGTTGACATTAATGGAGTGATTATGCTTTTAGCTCGTCAAGAATATCAATCCTGCTGTGATGCTGCACTTTGCGCTGCTGAGTGCGAACACTGCGCTCAACAGTGTCTAGGGGATATGCCAGAGTGCGCCCGCCTTTGCCTCGATTGTGCCCATACTTGCTGGAGTGCTACAGTCCTAATGTTCCGAGGGTCTCGCTTTATTGCGTCAGTCGTTGAAGCCTATGCTGTTGTCTGTGACGCTTGTGCAAACGAATGCGAACAGCATCAAACCGAGCATTGCCAGAAGTGTGCCGAAGCTTGTCGTCGCGTAGCAGAAGAATTCCGCAAGATCTGCAAGGTTGGTGCATCTCGGAACTAACAGCGTCAATCGCAATTGGTACCCAGCATTCTTAAAAGTAGCCAGCATTCATGGATCGGTGAAGATTCTTCACAAGAGCACTTCCAGCAGTAACTAGGAGATAGAAAGCATGACCCAAAAATTCGATCTAATTGTAATTGGTACTGGAACAGCAGGCTCAGTTGCTGCCAAGCAGTGCCGCGCAGCAGGTTGGAAGGTTGCCATTATTGATTGCCGACCTTTTGGCGGCACCTGTGCCCTGCGCGGCTGCGATCCTAAGAAGATGCTTGTCAGTGCTGAAGAAGTGATGGATTTTGCTCATCGCATGACCAGTAACGGAATTGCCTATAAAGATCTTCACATTGATTGGTCTGCCCTAATGCGCTTCAAGCGCAGCTTTACAGATCCCATTCCTGAAAAGAACGAGAAGCGATTTGCCGAAGCAGATATCGCTACCTTTGAGGGAACCGCACGGTTTGTAGACCAGACAACGATCCAGGTGGGTGATGAGACGCTGGTAGGTAGGTACATTCTGATTGCGACTGGAGCTAAACCCGCCCCACTACATATTCCTGGGGAAGAATACTTGACGACCAGTACCCAGTTTCTAGAATTGGAACAACTCCCACAACGGATTATCCTGGTCGGTGGGGGCTATATTTCTATGGAATTTGCCCACATTAGTGCCCGTGCTGGTGCTAATGTACAAATTTTGCATCGTGGTTCTCGACCTCTGGAGCAGTTCGACCCAGATTTAGTAGATTACTTAGTACAAGCCACGCGGGATATTGGTATTGATGTTCGATTAAATACCACCGTGAAGGCAATTGAAAAAGCCGCTGACCGATTGATTGTTCATATTGCCACAGCGCAGGGCGAGGAAATTTTGTCAGCCGATTTGGTGGTACATGGTGCGGGTCGCGTTCCCGCCATTGATGACCTAGATTTAGACAAAGCTGGGGTGGAGCGGGAGAAGCTGGGTATTTCCGTCAATCAGTATCTGCAAAGTGTCTCTAATCCTATGGTTTACGCAGCAGGGGATGCCTCAGCCAGTGGTAGTCCACCGCTAACACCCGTCTCCAGTATGGAAGGTCATGTGGTGGCTAGTAATCTTTTAGAGGGGAATTACCAAACACCCGACTTTACCGAAATACCGAGCGTTGTGTTTACGATGCCCTCCTTGGCTGCGGTCGGGTTGCAAGAGAAACAAGCAGCACAACAGGGCAAAAAGTTCCGAGTGAACTATCAGGACACCTCTAGTTGGTATTCCTCACGTCGAGTGAATATGAAATACTCCGGTTATAAAGTGCTGATTGAGGAAGGCAGCAATCAAATACTTGGTGCCCATATCTTAGGACCTCATGTTGAGGAGCTAGTTAATATCTTCGCGATGGCAATTCGATTTGGCTTGCGATCGGAGGATCTCAAGAAAATGATTTTCGCTTATCCAACTGCGGCTTCCGACATCAGCTACATGGTCTAGGACAAGTATCACTGAAAAATTAGTTGCACGACGTTTTGTTTAGCTTGGGAATCAGTCAGGCTAAACAAGTGCTACTAATACTACTGCCTGACGATGCCGAGTACATTTGGCTACGCCTTCCTCCAATTCTGCGATTCCCCCGACTTCAGTTGAGAACGGTTGATGAGTGGGGATTCAGTAGGTAGCAACTTAGGTTAATTACTTTGGCTCGATCGAAAGATGGTAATGAACTTTGGAAATAATTGCAGGAATCTGAGAAATTCTCACATTACGATAGCTAGCTCGATGCTCCAGCGGAGAGGCTGCTGAATCGGCGGTTTTGCCTACAGGTAAAACTACTAAATTAGGAGCTTGCTTGCAGCATTTAAGACAACCAGTGGATTTCAAAGTCACACTGTCATTTAAATTATGGCTATTCAATTGTTCTACTAAAGCCGAATATACTTCTTTGCCACCATTGTTGCGACAATGCGACTTTTGACAAATGAGAATCTTAACTTTTGAATCGTTAGCAGGAAATGCGCTCGTTGGCATAGCCTTTCCTGCGGAGAATCGAGCTAATCGTGCAGAGCGATTATCCGCAGCGGCTTGCTCTGGTCGGGTTCCCACACCATGGAAACAAGACAAGACAGGCGACGCTACAGAATCTACTTTGGCAATTACAGATGCCTTGAACTTCCAATCTTTTTGGATGCCTTCACAACGGATGCGATCTCCAATGGCTAACTGATAAACCATACCCAATCTGAGCTGCTTAGATGTAGCGACCCGCAATCATAAATCATCAAACCCGCAATCATCGCAAAATTGAACCCAGATTAATTGCAACTATCCGACGACTCAAACCCACATTAACTGCAACTGAACCCAGATTAATTGCAACCAACCCACAATCA
>NZ_JBGSQZ010000141.1:0-5188 GCF_041737865.1 Chamaesiphon sp. | reverse complement strand
GTTATCGGTTTGTGTGCGATCGGGATAGAGGGTAGTTTGCCGATAGCAAGAATGGTAATCCTTAAATTGTGAGAATGTGCCCTCGCCGTTGAGGAATTTATCGTCTTTAAAGATTGCCTAGGCGGTTTCATAGCGAAATTGAACTTGCTCGATCGAGTCGTAAACTATTCTGCGACATCTAGCATGGCGAATTGCTTCATTTTTGCCAGAGAATTTTTCTGGAGAGTCACCATTTTCACACATGACTTGCGACCAGTCGATCGCGGTAGTTGTGCGGGTAAGTTGAGTTCTGACTAAGTTTTTGCACATAATTTTTTGATAGTAATTAGGGGATTGAGTGGGGCAGTTTCAGTGATGTAGCGTTCAATGTGGTAGCTCATAGCTCTGAGGCGATCGTAGGCGCGATCGGCTGGTAATTTATTAGGGTTGAGATTGTAGACCAATGCGTAAGTTGACTCAGACCACGTACCCCAACTGAGTGGGGTGCGACCAGTATTCATTGCTTGGTGAAGAGTACTGAAGTCACCAATGATTTTGCTTCCACCATTCTCAACTTGCTCTAATCGATAGATGTATTTTGGTTCATTCATAGTAGATAAAGTAGATAAAGCCTCCAAGTTAATTAGCGAGTAAAAAGGTAGTAAATGATTGCTCGAATCGCTGCTGTTTTTGACAGCTAGATTTATAGGACGTTAGATTAATACTCTCAGGTCGCCAAAAATGACTTGCGTAAACGTGAGGCAACAGACACGTTACCGCAACGTTTTCGTAGGTTTGGGCTTCTCCTTTTTCCCAAATGTCACGATCGGGAGATTGATGCCATTGTGATGAGATATTCATTAATTTTGCGCTTGCACTTAGGTTCTAAACCCGATCCGCGTAAGCGCACAGGGCTACGATCGACATTCAATTTGATAGCGATCGAGTGCAGATTTAAGCCGCTCGATTGCCAAGCTTCGGACTGATGGTGGGTAGATCACCTCACAGTCGCCGCCATAGACAATTATTTCGCGGATAAACCAGAAAGTATTGTTGATATGCCGACGGACTACTAATTTATTGTCTAGTCGATCGCTGGCGATATCTCCTGGTTTTGGCTCATAACTGGCGGCTAATCCATTATGTAGATTGAATTCAACGACGATTGTGTCTAGTGCGGATCGCCATTGAACTTGAGGTTTGGGTTCGATCGAGCCAATTCGATCGAACCGGAGACATCTGTTACGAGGTAAATCTGGGTCTGACGATCGTGATTGAGTCCAGATATTTAGGTAGTATTGCCGTTCGTGCCAGACGATTTCGAGAAATTCGGCGATAAAAGTCTCGGTTTTACCGCTGGGAGATTGGTATTCGATCGCCAGTGGAATTTCTGCGGCGATCGTCTCCATTACGGGTTCGATCCATTCGACTCCCGCTTGATTCCCAGTAGTGGGAATTAACTTGTGGGTGCCAGTGGCAATCGCGACAAGGGCAGTGGTGGGGTTCCCCCGCTTGCCCCAGCGGAATCCTGCGAGTTTTAAGAGGGTTGATAATTGCTGTCGGTATTTATCGTCGAGAATAATTTGCATTGTTACTTTAAAAATAAGTTAATTAAGGAGAGAGAACGGTATTTTTTCACGTTTTCTTGTTCTCCTTCTGATGGACTGACAAAGGTATGGTGCTCAGGCAGGGTGAAGCCATAATCTTTGGCTAGATCGAGCTGCTTGGCTGATGCCTTCCATCCGTCGGGTAATTTTCGGATATGCTCGACGCGGAAATACTTGTTGAGTTTTTCGGCGATTTCGGCTGTAGTGCTCAGATTTTTCCCGATCGCCAAGGCGGTTGAACCGCTTTTTTTAATTCGTGCTACTAGCTGAATTTTTGCTGGCTGAGATGGTTTTTTCTTGGACTTTTTACTGTTCCATTAGTGTTGTCGATCAGCCGGGGCAGATTAATAATTCTACTAACTGGGATTGCATAGGCTGGTGTTCGATCGACAATGGCGGCGATCGAATAGTTGCTTTCTATATTTCGGGAGCAGATATATTTAATAGTGTTGGAATCCCAGGTTATTTGAACGTTATTAGGAAAGGATTTTAATACTTTTAGTTTGATTAATTGTGGATTGGCAATGGCGGTATGTTGCCAGAGCTTGACGATCTCTACATCGTTTAGCTCAAAGTAAAATTCTTTGGTGGTTTCCATTTTGTCAGCGATCGATCTGAGGGATTGGTAGTCATCTCGGTCGAGCATTTTGTGAGTATGGATCGTCAGTCCAGTTGGCTCGATTTTGAGTTGGAAGCTGTTGAATTCTACCCGATCGCATAAATCTATTAATTTATTGAATCGTTCGACTGTAATCGCCGCTCGTGCTTTAATTTGGTCGATTGGGGATGCAGCAATCGTCCGATCGAGAAAGGGGATGTTGAGTCTGGCTGCTGCTGTTTGGCAGATATCGCGGAGATATTCGACCACTGGCTGAGAGTTGTAACTGCTATCTTGGATTTTCCAGTTTGGCTTCTCCCAGATGCGGAAGCTCCGATCGATTAGCTTGATTCGACCCACAAACCATTCATCATAGGGGCTGGCGATCGAGTACTGGCTGTTGGACAAAGATAGGATAATTTGCTGCATAACTCTATAATTACCATGATATTATATAATAATATCATGGTAATTTAGATTAGTCAATAAATTACCATAGTATTTAGGGAGGCAGAGATGTCAAAGCCGGAATCGTGGACGATCGCTTTGGGGATCGGATAAGCTAGAGATCTAGAATTGCTCTGCCATTAATATGTCCGGCTGGCAAGAATTAGGCTTCTTTGCACCAGCCAGTAATTTTGCTGATGCTTTCGGATCTTAGATGGCGGATGGCAATCTCCTCTTCGGGGAACTCAACTAACATCCGATTGCACCAGATAATTTCCCGTTGCTGTTGAGCAATCAGGCGGGAAATTTGAGCTTCCCAACTGTCCTGGTCTAGGTCTGTACCAAATATTACGGCTAATTCACGTTCTGCTTTGATTCGGTCGGTGTAAATCATGTTGATGGTTATTGGGTGATAGGGTTTGTCGATCGAGCTTAACTTTCGATTGCCGATCTAAACGATCGGCAATCGAAAGTTAACTAGAAGAGAATCGTTTATGGGGATGGGGATATTCGCGTTTCACAGACCAACCGATTCTGTTTCGATCGACGCTGGGGAGAAATTTAGCTATGTGAAACGATGTTCGTGTCAACAATACTGATTATTCTTTCAACTTCGTCAATTTCTGAAAATACGATCGCACCATCCCTTTTTTTAATCATCACGCAACTTTCGTGTCCAAAAATCATCCCTCCTGATTCATAAGCAATCCATCGATTCGGTTGATATTCTTTTAGCTCTGTTAGGTGAAATACTTCAGAAACATACTTATTGCATATCTCGCAATTACCATATAGGTGTGAAGAACTTTTTGTGTTCTTGAGTCTGTACTTGTATCTTGTCATTTTTAAAATTCCGATTGTCAAAGATAGATCTAAAGCCGAATCGCGTAAGCGCAAAGAAAGATGATGCTCGCTAGTTCACAACTGGTAAATTGCTTGGTAGTGATTTCTAATAAATGATGCGACCGACTCAATTATTGCGGGGGACAGCATCTAACCAATTATCCAACTTGAGATAATCTCTAGCAACCACTGGTAAGACCACTGATAGATCGACAAAACGGTTGTCGCGTTCGCCAATTTTGTAAGTTTGGTAGTGAAGTGAAAGCTCCTCTGCTCTACTCTTGAGAACGGCAGAAATCGCCGCACGACTAGCTGCGCCCATTGCTCGACACAGAGGACTCAAGAGTTCGACCGAAGCACGAAGCTTGTCGGTAGTGTTATCTTCATTCCATTTCAAAATTGCATCGATCGCCCGATTGATACTAGCTTCGGTGTGGGGAGTCCAGTTAACCTTCTTGGGCGAGGTGGGCACAGAGATATGATGCGGCTCCTCAATAGTTGTCGGGGGTGGGCTAGGTAGGGGAGGATTTGAGGGCGAAACAGTAAGGGTTGGAGAATTCAGCGGAGTTGTCGAGACTATTGCTTGCTGGTTGGGCGGGATGGAAGCTGGTAATGCCGCATTACCAGCAAGCATGTTAGCGATCGAGTCCAGGCGTAATTTAGTTTCGGCTAATTCCTGGTTGAGACGATCGTTTTGGGTGAGTAATTGAGCATTCTCCGTTGATAGATGTTGATTCTCCGTCACCAGTCGATCGAAAGCTGCTTGCTCTAGAGGATCGGCTTTGCTAACGATTCGCTCGTTAGTTGCATCGTCGGCTAGGGAGATTGCTGCTATATTCAGGACATCATTCTGATACTTGAGATTGGCGATCTCTGCTTTTAGTTCATCGACCATTCCAATAAACCAAGTGATGTTAGGGTCTGGTTTCACAATCGAGCTTTGCTCAAGCTCGGTTATCGATGTAGCAGTATGTCTGGCGATCGAATCTTGCTTGGGGGGAGCTTCAATAACGACTGTGGATGTTTCATGAGCGATGACTGCGGTATTGTTGCCAGCAATTTCTGCGGCAGTCGGCAGTTCACTTTGGTCGATCGCGCTATCCAAATTATCATTAGCAATCGCCTCATCTGCCAAAACTGCTAAATTCTCATTGTTAAAATCTGGATGCCAAATCTCGCGATATTTTCTAAAGGTATTAGCAGAGGGCGGGATTGCAGGGCTGTTGGCAGCGATCCATTCCTTAATCATCGCCATCCGGTGGTTGTTCGTGGTTTCGGGGGTTAGTAGATGCACGATGGCTTTGTAGCCCCGTTCGATACTATCCTTGCACTCCTTCGATTTCTGGAGATTAGCCGCCTGGAGTGGACTTAGTTGTGATGTGCTGGGAGTAGCGATCGTGGATGGTGGTAACTGGTGATTATCGACGTTTGTTGCTGCTTGCATGGGAGTTATTTCCTGGGGGTTTTTGTCCGTGAATTCTTTCAAAACTTGGAGATTGGGGAGTGTGCCTAATTTAATACCGAGTCTGCCGTTGCGATTGCCATTGCCGTCACCGATCGCGTAGTCATCATAGTTATTCCGAGAATTGTACTTAGGTCGCTTCACGCCATTGACAATTTCCAGATGCCCCTGAATTTCGGCTTTATAGCGGTGTTCCGGTATCTGGGGAGGACAGAACCAGTGTGACGCGATCGTCGCATATACAGCGCGAAA